>JAOPYB010000360.1 GCA_025964835.1 Nocardioides sp.
TCGCGGCCACGGTGGCCGCGGCAGCGAGCCCCGCGAGGACCTCCGCAAACAGGGCGTCAAAATCCCAGCGGAGGCCGCCGTCGAGCTCCACCACGCCGTTGGGGAACCGGTGGACCACTTCAAGGTCCACGGTGCCGCCGGTGGTCCGGCCCAGGATGACCCGGCCGGACGAAGCGCCGATGTCGACGGCGGCGAACACGCCGCCGTCGGCACCGGTTTCAGGCCTGGTGCTCATCGCAGGAAGGCTGCTGCCACACCGGCATCCACGGGGATGTGCAGGCCGGTGGTGTGGGACAGTTCGCTGCTGGTGAGGACGGCGGCGGCGTTGGCCACGTGCTCAGGCAGGACTTCGCGCTTGAGGATCGTGCGCTGCGCGTAGAACTTGCCGAGGTCCTTCTCCTCGACGCCGTAGACCGCTGCGCGGTTGGCGCCCCAGCCGGAGGCGAAGATGCCCGAGCCCTGGACGACGCCGTCGGGGTTCACGCCGTTGACCTTCACCCCGTGCTCGCCGAGCTCTGCCGCCAGCAGCCGCACCTGGTGGGCCTGGTCGGCCTTGGTGGCGGAGTAGGCGATGTTGTTGGGGCCGGCGAAGACGGAGTTCTTCGAGGAGATGTAGATGATGTCACCACCCATCCCCTGGTCGATCAGCACCCGGGCGGACGCCTTGGAGACGAGGAACGAGCCCTTGGCCATCACGTTGTGCTGCAGGTCCCAGTCGGCCGCGGTGGTGTCCAGCAGCGACTTCGACAGCGACAGCCCGGCGTTGTTCACGACGAGGTCGAGGCCACCGAAGGCCAGCACGGCCGCGTCGACCGCGGCTTGCACGGCGTTCTCGTCGCTGACGTCGGCCGCGACGCCGATGGCCACGTCGGGTCCACCGATCTCGGCGGCGGCCTCGTCGGCCTTCTCCTGGGAGAGGTCGGCCACGACCACGCAGGCACCCTCCGCCGCGAGCCGCTTGGCGGTCGCCTTGCCGATCCCGCCGGCGGCGCCGGTGACCAGGGCGATCCGGGTGGCCAGCGGCTTGGGCTTCGGCATCCGCTGGAGCTTGGCCTCCTCGAGCGCCCAGTACTCGATGCGGAACTTCTCCGCCTCGTCGATGGGGGCGTACGTCGAGAGGCCCTCGGCGCCGCGCATCACGTTGATGGCGTTGACGTAGAACTCCCCCGCCACCCGCGCGGTCTGCTTGTCCTTGCCGTAGGAGAACATCCCGACGCCGGGGACGAGCACGATCAACGGGTCGGCGCCGCGGATGGCCGGCGACTCGGGCGTGGCGTTGCGGTCGTAGTAGCCCTGGTAGTCCTCCCGGTAGGCCTCGTGCAGCTCCTCGAGCCGGGCGACCATCTCCGCAGGCGTGGCCGTGCCGGGCAGGTCGAGCAGCATCGGCTTGACCTTGGTGCGCAGGAAGTGGTCGGGGCACGAGGTGCCCAGGGCGGCCAGCCGGGGATGCTCGGTCGAGGCCAGGAAGTCGAGGACGACGTCGGAGTCGGTGTAGTGGCCGACCATCCCCCTCCCCGCATTCAGCAGGGCGTCGTGCGAGGCCAGCCCGCGGATCGTCGCTGCGATGGCCGCGGCCTTCGTGTGCCGTTCCTCGACGGGCAGCGCCTCGTAGCCGGGGAGGGCCGGGCCGAACGGCTCGGGCCGGGAGTTGGCAGCGATGTAGTCGCCCGCGGTGGTGATGATCGAGACCGAGTTGGCCTCGCTCTCGGCGCTGGTGTCGCCCCAGGCGGTGATGCCGTGGCCGCCGAGGATGCAGCCGATGGCCTGCGGGTTCTTCTCCTTGATCTCGGCGATGTCGAGACCGAGCTGGAAGCCGGGCCGACGCCAGGGCACCCACACGACGGTGTCGCCGAAGATGGTCCGGGTGAGCTCCTCGCCGTCGGCGGCCGTGGCGATCGCGATGCCGGAGTCGGGGTGGAGGTGGTCGACGTGGGCGGAGTCGACGAGGCCGTGCATCGCGGTGTCGATCGACGGCGCGGCACCGCCCTTGCCGTGCAGGCAGTAGTCGAAGGCCGCCACCATCTCGTCCTCGCGCTCGACGCCCGGGTAGACGTTCACGAGCGCGCGCATCCGGTCCAGGCGCAGCGCGGCGAGGCCGCTCTGCGTCAGGGTGCCGAGGTCGCCGCCGGAGCCCTTGACCCAGAGCAGCTCGACGTCCTCGCCGGTGACCGGATCGGTCTCGGTGCCCTTGGCCGAGGTGTTTCCCCCGGCGTAGTTGGTGTTCCTGGGGTCCGACCCGAGTCGGTTCGATCGCTCGATCAGCTCGGCGACCGTGGGGTTCGGCCCAGCGTTGTCGTGGGTCATGTCAGCTCCATCCTGCTTGGGCGCCGCCCACGCGGGCGGACTCGATCTCTTGCTGGTAGCCGCTGGCGAGGTAGGCGCGCATCGGGTCGGCGGGGAGGCCGCGCTCCTCGCGCCACGCGGCGAGGTCGGCGCGGACGTCGGTGTAGAAGGCGTCCATGAAGACCTCGTTGGCGGCGAGCACGTCCCCCGACCGCCGCGCGGCCGCGAGGGCCTCGGTGTCGAGCAGCAGCGCGCGGGCCGTCATCTCCTGCACGTTGAGCACCGAGCGGATCTGGCCGGGCACCTTGGCCTCGATGTTGTGGCACTGGTCGAGCATCAGCGCGACGTCGTTGTCCGGACCGAAGCCACCACCGCGAATGACCTCGACGAGGATCCGGAACAGCTGGTAGGGGTCGGCCGCGCCGACGATCAGGTCGTCGTCGCCGTAGAAGCGCGAGTTGAAGTCGAACGAGCCGAGCTTCCCGAGCCGCAGCAGCTGGGCGACTATGAACTCGATGTTGGTCCCCGGGGCGTGGTGACCGGTGTCCAGGCAGACCTTCGCGCGGTCCCCGAGCGCGCTCACCTGGACGTAGGACGTGCCCCAGTCCGGGACGTCGGTGTGGTAGAACGCCGGCTCGAAGAACTTGTACTCCAGCACCAGGCGCTGGTCCTCGCCGAGTGATGCGTAGATCTCCGCGAGGCCCTCGGCCAGCCAGTCCTGCCGGTCGCGGATGTCGCCCTGCCCCGGGTAGTTGGTGCCGTCGGCGAGCCAGATCTTCAGGTCCCGCGACCCGGTCTGGTTCATCACCTCGATGCACTGCAGGTTGTGCTGCACCGCCTTGCGCCGTACGCCGGGGTCGGCGTTGGTCAGGCTGCCGAGCTTGTAGTCGTCGTCCTGGAAGGTGTTGGAGTTGATCGTCCCGAGGCGTACGCCGAGCTCCTCGGCGTACGCACCGAGCGCGGCGTAGTCGTCGACCAGGTCCCACGGGATGTGCAGCGCGACCGAGGGGGCCAGGCCGGTGAACCGGTGGACGGTCGCGGCGTCGGCGATCTTCTCCTCGACGGTGCGGGGCGTGCCGGGCGACCCGAACACCTTGAATCGGGTGCCCGAGTTGCCGTAGGCCCACGACGGGACCTCGATCGCCAGCGCCGCCAGGCGGTCGCTGATGTCTGCGAAGGTAGTCATCTCACGCGTCTCTCTCGTCGATCTCGTCGTGCTTCGGGCCGGGTCCCGCGAGCTGGTCCTCCAGGTGGAAGACCTCCGCGAGCCGGCGAAAACCTGTGTCCGGTCGTGCGTCACCGAGCTCGACGAAGAACTCGGCCATCTCCGCCTGCCACCGGGCGTTGACCTCGGTGGCGTCCATCCCGTCGAGGGCGGCCTGGAGGTCGGGGGTCTCGAAGTACCCGATCAGCAGGCCGTCCTCGCGGAGGACCAGCGAGTAGTTGTGCCACCCGGTCGCGGCGAGCGCCTCGAGCATGTCGGGCCACACCGCCCGGTGCCGGGCGGCGTAGTCCTCGAGGCGGTCCTGCCTGACCTGGAGCTGGAAGCACACACGGTGCACGGTCGTGCCGTCCTGTCCTCGGGCTCCGGGGCGGGTGGACCGGGCCGATCGGGCCCGGCCCACCACACCGCTCAGAACTTGAACTGGTCGATGTTGGCCTTGTTGAACTTGAACGGGTCGCCGAGGAGCACGACGCCGTCCTTGCCGACCGTGAACTGGCCGAGCTTGCCGGCCTTGAAGGTGTCGCCCTCGTCGCCCTTGATGTCGCCCTTGACGAGCGCGGTGGCGGCGTAGGCGGCCAGGGCGCCGAGGTCACCCGGGTTCCAGAGCGCGAACTCGGTGACGGTGCCGTCCTTGACGTAGGCGCGCAGCTCGTTGGGGTCACCGAGACCGGTGAGCGCGACCTTGCCCTTCTTGTCGGAGGTGGAGAGGTACTTCGCCGCCGCGGCGATGCCGACCGTGGTGGGCGAGATGATGCCCTTCAGGTTGGGGTGCTTCTGCAGCAGCGCCGCGGTCTTGTCCGCCGACTTCTGCGGGTCGTCGTCGCCGTAGGCCGTCTCGACCAGCTTGATGTTCGGGTGGCTCGCCGCGAGCTCCTTCTTCATGATCTCGATCCACGCGTTCTGGTTGGTCGCGTTGGCGCTCGCGGAGAGGATCGCGACCTCGCCGGCGTCACCGATCTGGTCGGCCACCATGTCGACCTCGACCTTGCCGATGCCCGCTGCGTCGGCCTGGTTGATGAACAGGTCGCGGTACTTCGGGTTGGTGTCGGAGTCGAAGGTGACGACCTTCGTGCCCGCGTCGCGGGCCTTGGTCAGGGAGTCGCCGAGCGCCTCGGGGTCGTTGGAGGAGATCACGATCGCGGAGGTGTGCTTCTGCGCCTCGGTGTCGATGTACTGCGCCTGCGCGTCGGGGCTGGCCTCCTGCGGGCCGACCTGCGAGTAGGTGCCGCCGAGCGACTCGACGACCTTCTTGCCGGCGGCGTCGCTGATGTCGAAGTAGGGGTTGCCGAGGTTCTTGGGGATGAAGGTGATCGACACCTTCTTGGAGCTGCTCGCGCCGGTGCCCCCGCTGTCGCCGGAGCCCTTGCCGCAGCCCGTGGCGGCCAGGGCGAACGCGAGGGTCACGGCGGCGAGGCCGGCGACCTTCTTCGAGTGGATTCTCATGGTGTTACCTCTCTTGGTTTCCAACGCCTGGTGGCGCGAGCTCGGAGCGGCGGTCGCTCCGGTTGTGACGCCTGGCAGCGGCGTCGGAGACCCACGCCAGGACACTGGTGGACATCACCGAGGCGACGAGCAGGAGCCCGATGATGATGTTGACGACGTTGATGGTCACGCCCTGCAGCCGCAGGGCACTCGAGATCACGCCGATGAGCAGGACGCCCGCGATGACGCCGTGCAGCCTGCCGCGGCCACCGAAGATGGAGACGCCGCCGAGGAGCACCGCGGCGATGACCTGCAGCTCGAGCCCCGTGGCGTTGTCGCCGCGCGAGCTGGTGAAGCGCAGGGTGAAGTAGATGCCGGCGAACGCCGACACCACGCCGGAGAGCAGGAACAGCATGAACTTCGTACGCCGCACCGGCACTCCGGTGAACTCGGCGGCCTCGGTGTTCAGGCCGATGTCGTAGACGCCTCGACCGAACGTCGAGAAGTGCAGCAGCAGCGTGAACCCGACGGCGAGCACGACGAACGCGATCATGACCACCGGCACTCCGGTCGACCCGATCTCGTCCTTGGCCAGCTTGCTCCACCGGGCCGGGAAGGAGGTGATTGCCTTGGTGCCGAGCACCCCGACCGCGATCCCGCGAAAGAGAGCCAGCGTGCCGATGGTGACCGCGAGCGACGGGAGTCCGACGTACGCGATCAGGAAGCCGTTGAGCGCACCGCAGGCCAGGCCGGCCACCAGCGCGACCACCGCGGCCACCGGCACCGAGGCCCCGTGGTCGACGAGGACGCCGACCAGCACGCTGCTGAGGCCGACGATGCTGGCCACGGAGAGGTCGATCTCGCCGCTCACGATGACCAGCGTCATCGGCAGCGCGATCAGCAGGATCGGGGCGATGTCCAGGAGCAGGAAGGTCATCGTCAGCTGCGAGCCGAAGTAGGCCACGAAGTAGATCGCCCAGAGGATCACCGCGACGAGCAGCGCGATGATCGCGCCCTCCCGGGTGAGCAGGACGCGGCGCCACAGCGGCTGCGCGTAGTCGGGGTAGGCCGGCGTCTTCTCGGTGTCGGTGGAGATGCTCACGACTCGTCCCTCGCTTCGATGAGGACCCGGGCTCGGCGTTGGGCCAGGATCCGGTCGAGCACGATGGCGCCGAGGATCAGGGCACCCACCAGCGCCTGCTGCCAGAAATCGGGGATGCCGATGATCGGCAGCACGCGGTTGATGGTGACGAGCAGCATCGCGCCCAGCGCCGCGCCCCACACGGTGCCGCTGCCACCGAAGATGGCGACCCCGCCGATGACCACGGCGGCGACGGCCTGCAGCTCGATGCCGGTGCCGGCGCCCGCGCTGACCGTTCCGTAGCGGGCCGCGTAGACGACGCCCGCGAGCCCGGCCAGCGCGCCGCTGAGCACGAACGCGCTGACCACGCGGCGGCGCACGTCCAGGCCGTAGAGCACGGCGGCGTCGGGGTCCGACCCGATCGCGTAGAGCTCGCGGCCACCCCGGGAGGTGTGCAGGTAGTAGCCGACGGCCACCACGACCAGGATCGCGACGACGAACAGGATCGGGATGGTCAGGATGCTCGTCGTCCCTAGCTTCGCGAAGGAGTCGGGGAGGTCGGAGGCGTTGATCCGCTTGCTGCCCGCCCAGCTGAGCACGGCGCCGCGGTAGATGTAGAGGGTGCCGAGGGTGATCACCAGGGCCGGGACCCTGCCGAGGGCGACGAGGAGCCCGTTGACCAGCCCGAGCAGCGCGCCCACCAGGATCCCGCACAGCACCACCGCCACCACGGGCAGTCCGCTGTCGATGAACAGCCGCCCGGTGAGGTAGGCGGTCAGCCCCAGGATCGAGCCGACCGACAGGTCCACGTTGCGGGTGATGATGACGACGCACTGGCCGGCCGCGAGCAGCAGCAGGATCGAGGGCGTCAGCAGCAGGTCGCGCCAGTTGTCGTCGTTGAACAGGAAGCTCGGGCTCTTGACGGTCGCGGCCGCGATCACCAGCAGCAGGACGAGGGCGATGGAGGCCTCGCGGGAGCGGACGACGGTCTGGAACGCGCGCCGCCCGCGGGAGAGCTGGCTGGGAGCGACGAGGTCGGTGTGCGCGTGCTCGACCGGGTCGGAGGTCTGCAGGTCGCTCATGCCGACACCTCCCGGCCACGGGTCGCGGCCAGCATCACGTTCTCCGGCGTCGCGTCGGCGCGGGTGATGTCGGCGGTCAGGTTGCCCTCGCGCACGACGAGGACCCGGTCGGCCATGCCGAGCACCTCGGGCAGCTCGGAGGAGATCATCATGATGGCCATCCCCTGGCCGGCCAGCTCGGAGAGCAGCCGGTGGACCTCGGCCTTGGTGCCGACGTCGATCCCGCGGGTGGGCTCGTCGATGATCAGCAGCTTCGGCTCGGTGGCCAGCCACTTGGCGATGACGACCTTCTGCTGGTTGCCGCCGCTCATGGTGGCCGCGTTGGCGTCCAAGGCGTTGGTCTTGACCGACAGCCGCCCTGCCCAGGGCCCGGAGGCGTGGTTCTCGGCGTGCTGGGTGAGCAGACCCGCGCGGGCGAGCCGACTGCGGATGACGCCCGCGACGTTGCGCGACACCGAGGCGTCGATGACCAGGCCCTGCCGGCGACGGTCCTCGGGGATGAACGCCATCCCGGCCCGGATCGCGGCCCGCGGGTTGCGCTTGGGGATCGCGGTGCCGTTGAGCGTGACCTCACCGGTCTGGTAGCCGTCGACGCCGAAGACGGCCCGGGCGATCTCGCTGCGCCCGGCTCCGACCAGGCCCGCGAGCCCGACGATCTCACCCGCGCGCACCTGGAAGCTGACGTCGTGGAAGACACCGGCCGAGGTGAGGCCGGTGACCTCGAGGACCGGCGCGCCGACCTCCGCCGGGGTCTTCGGGAACAGGTCACCCACCTCGCGGCCGACCATCAGGGCGACGATCTGGTCGACGTCGGTCTCGGCCACGGGCAGGGTGTCGACGTAGGCGCCGTCGCGCATCACGGTCACCTCGTCGCACAGCGCGAAGACCTCGTCGAAGCGGTGCGAGATGAACACCAGCGCGCGGCCCTCGTCCCGCAGGCGACGGGCCACGGTGAACAGGCGCTCCACCTCGACGCCGCTGAGCGCGGCGGTTGGTTCGTCCATGATCAGCACCCTGGCCTCGAGTGAGATGGCCTTGGCGATCTCGATGATCTGCTGGTCGGCGATGGACAGGCCCAGCGCGGGGCGACGCGGGTCGATGGTGACGCCCAGGCCTGTGAACAGTCGCTCCGCCTCGGCGTACATCGCGGCCCGGTCGATCCGGCGACCGGCGCCGAGCAGCTGGCGGCCCATGAAGATGTTCTCGGTGACCGACAGGTCCGGGAACAGGGTCGGCTCCTGGTAGATGACCGCGACCCCGGCCGCCTTGGACTCGGCGGTGGAGGTGAAGTCGACGCTCTCACCGTCCAGGAGGAGGTCCCCGCTCTCGCGACGGTGCACGCCGGCGACGACCTTGACCAGCGTGGACTTGCCCGCGCCGTTCTCCCCCACCAGGGCGTGGATCGAGCCGTGCCGGACGCGGAGCGAGCCGGCGCTGAGCGCCCGCACCGCGCCGAAGGACTTCGCGACGTCGCGCAGCTCGAGGGCCGGAGCCGAGCCGTCTGCTGCAGTCATGGAATGGGTGCCCGTTCTTATTGAAAGGTTTCAATCGCTGAATTGAAAGTAGGTGACCGCCATCACACGTGTCAACACCTGAGCGGTGACGATTTCCAAAAAGATGCGGGCGGCACGGGGATGCGTAGGATGTCGAACGTTTCAATTCGCACGGGTGGATGGGGAGGTCAGCGGTGGTCGACACCAGCCCCAGCCTCGGCCGCTCCCCCTCGGTCAAGGACGTCGCGGCCGCGGCCGGCGTGTCCCTGGGGACGGTGTCCAACGTGCTGAACCGTCCCGCCCGGGTCAGCCCGGAGACCCGGTCCCGGGTGGAGCGCGCGATGGCCGACCTCGGCTTCGTCCGCAACGAGTCCGCCCGGCAGCTGCGGATGGGCACCAGCCACACGCTGGCCTACGTGATGCTCGACGCCTCGAACCCGTTCTTCACCGACGTCGCCCAGGGCATCGAGCTCGCCGCCGAGGGCGCCGACATCTCGCTGTTCCTGTGCAACAGCAACAACAGCGCGGCCCGCGAGGAGAGCCACCTCGGCCACCTGATGCAGCAGCGGGTGCAGGGCATCCTGCTCACCCCCGTCGACCCAGAGTCCGCCACCATCGACCTGGTGGCCGGCCGCGGCGTCCCTCTCGTCCTCGTCGACCGCAAGCGGGACGACGAGCGGTACTGCTCCGTAGCGGTCGACGACGAGCTCGGAGGCAGGCTGGCGATCGAGCACCTCGTGGACCGCGGGCACCGCCGGGTGGCCTACGTCGGCGGACCCGAGAAGCTCGGCCAGGTGCGCGACCGGCTGGCCGGCGCCCGCGCGGCCTGGGCCGACGCCGGTCTCCTGGCCGCCCACCTGACGGTGCTGCCGACGCAGGCGCTGACCGTCGGTGAGGGCCGAGGTGCGGGTGAACGGCTGGCCGGGATCCCGGCGTCGCGTCGACCCACCGCCGCGTTCTGCGCGAACGACCTGGTCGCGCTCGGCCTGCTGCAGCAGGTGATCGGCTCCGGGCGGTCCGTGCCGGGCGACGTCGCCATCGTGGGGTACGACGACATCTACTTCGCCGCCGCGGCCGCCGTCCCGCTCACCTCGGTGCGCCAACCACGCCAGGAGCTCGGGCGTACGGCGGCCGAGCTGGTCTTCGCCGAGACCGAGCCGGACCACCTCCACCGGCAGGTGGTGTTTCAGCCGGAGCTGGTCGCTCGCGCGTCGACGACCGGCCCGTCGAGCGGCCCGTCGAAGGGCCCGTCGAAGGGCCCGGGGAAGGGCCCGGGGAAGGGCTGAGCCTCGACCGGTGCGCTGTCCACGATCTCGCGGAGCAGGCGCTGCAGCTGGGTGACCCCCTCGAGCGACTCCGTGGCGACGGCCTCGAGCACGACCGGACCCGGCAGCACGCCCGCCTCGGCGGCCAGCTCGATCCGCTCGCAGGACCGGGCCAGCCGGACCAGGCCCACGTTTCCGGCGGCCCCGCGCAGGCTGTGCGCGACCCGGGCGACCTCCATGGCATCGACGGCCGACGTGGCGGCCCGCAGCTCGGTGGCCGCGTCCAGCGCCCGCGTGCCGAACCGGTCGACGATCCGGTGCAGCAGCGGGAGGTCCGCACTGCCGGTCTCCAGCAGCTCGGTCAGCCGGCCGCGGTCCAGGACGAGGTCGGGGACGAGGTCGGGGACGAGGTCCAGGACGAGCTGGGCCGTGGGCTCGGGGCAGCTCTCGACGACGACCGGGGGCGGAGGCCACGCCCGCTCGCCCGACGGGTCGATCCACCGGTCCAGCGTGACCTCGAGCACGACCCGGTCCACCGGCTTGAGCAGGAAGTCGTCCATGCCCGCGGTGAGGCAGCGCTGCCGCTCCTCGGGGGCGGCGCCCGCCGTCATCGCGATGATCGGAATCCGCCGACCGATGGACTGCATGGCGCGGATGGCGTGTGTCGCGTCGTACCCGTTCATCACCGGCATCTGGCAGTCCATCAGGATCGCGTCGAAGCCCTGCGAGTCGGCGCCGAACGCCGCCACGCCGACGGCACCGTTGTCGGCCATCAGCACGCTGTAGCCGAGCCGGCGCAGCACCCCCTCGGCGACGAGCTGGTTGACCGGGTTGTCCTCGACCACGAGGACCCGGCCGCGCCGGCCGTCGGCGACCGTGTCGACGGGGCGCGCCACCGGGTGCAGGTCCGTGGTGAGTCGGCCCCCGAGGGCGGCGATGGTGTCGAGCAGCGCCGCAGGGAGGACGGGCTTGCTGAGGAAGGCTTCGATGCCCGCGGCCGCGAGGAACTCCCTGCTCGGTTCCAGGGCCGAGGACAGCAGCGCCAGGCGGGTGCCGTCGCGGTGGCTGCTCGCCCGGATCATCCTGGAGAGCTGCTCGCCGTCGACGGTGGGCATCATGTAGTCCAGCAGTGCGACGTCGTACGCCGCTCCGCGCTCAGCGGCGGCGTCGAGCTCGATCAGGGCGTCGACCGCTGAGGCGACGGTCGTCGTCGAGACGTCCCAGGCCGCCAGTCGCTCGGCGAGGACGTACCGGTTCGTCGCGTTGTCGTCGACGACGAGCACCCGCAGCCCGGCGACGGCCTCCTCGCGCACGCGGTCGGGCCCCGGGCCGGCGAGCAGCGGGGGTGCCAGGTCGACGGTGAACCAGAACGTGCTTCCGGAACCGACCCGGCTGTCGACGCCGATCTCGCCCTCCATCGCGGAGACGATCCGCCGGCTGATGGCCAGGCCGAGGCCGGTGCCGCCGTACTCGCGCGTGGTGGAGCTGTCCGCCTGCGAGAAGGCCTGGAAGAGCCGTCCCTGGACCTCGGCGGCGATGCCGACGCCGGTGTCGCTGACCTCGACCCGGAGGTGCACGCCCGTAGGACTCACCTCCCCGGTGGCGCGGATGACCACCTCGCCCTGCGAGGTGAACTTCACCGCGTTCGAGGCGAGGTTGCTGATCACCTGGCCGAACCGCACCGGGTCGCCACGGACCTGCTCGGGCATGCTGGCCGCGCTAGAGACGACCAGCTCCAGGTGCTTCTCGCGCGCCTGGTCGGCCACCAGCGCCGCGCTCTGCTCGATGATGATGCGGGGGTCGAAGTCGACCTCCTCCAGCTCGAGGCGCCCGGCCTCGATCTTGGACAGGTCGAGGATGTCGTTGACGACCGCGAGCAGCGTCCGGCCCGCCTGGTCGACGCCCGAGGTCAGCCGGCGCTGGTGAGGCGTCAGGTCGGTGGAGCTGAGCAGCTCGCTCAGCCCGATCACCCCGTTGAGCGGGGTGCGGATCTCGTGGCTCATCGTGGCCAGGAACTCCGACTTCGCGAGCGACGCGCTGAGCGCCTCGTCGCGGGCGGCGGCCAGCTCCTCGGCCGCCCACTCGCGTTCGGCGACGTGCCGCAGCAGGCTCAGGATCTGCTCGAAGAGGTCCAGGTCGGCGGCGCTCGGCCGCAGGGTGCTGCGTGTGTCCGCGACGAGCACGCACGCCAGCCGACCACCGGCCGCGACCGGCCCGGCCAGCAGGACGATCCCGCCCGGGCCCGGCGCCTGAACGATGCGTCGCTGGGCGGCGGCCTGGTCCGCTAGGGCCCGTCCGAGGACCCGCTGCTCGTCACTGACCTCCTCCCAGTCCACGTCGAGGTGGTGGAGGCGGTCGCTCCCGGGGGTCTCCGGCACGCCGATGACCACGCCGGGCCACTGGGCGAAGGGGCGGACGAGCTCGTCGGCCGCGGCGAGCACCTCCGCGAGCGTGTGCGACTCGTTGGCCGCCCGGCCCATCATGCTCAGGAACGCCATCGCGTTCTCGATCTCCTTGGTCGCGCTCACGTCCTGGGAGGTGCCGCCCATGCGGGTGACCTTCCCGGTCGCGTCGCGCCACACCATCCCCTGGCTGCGGATCCAGGTCGCCTTGCCGCCCTCGCGCAGGTAGCGGTAGTCGAAGGAGAACGTCGTGTCCCCGGTGTCGTTCCCGCCGATCGCGGCGACGACCGTGGCCCTGTCGTGGGGGTGGACCCGGTCGAGGAAGGACCCGATGGTCGGCTCGAAGGTGGGGTCGACGCCGTAGACGTCGTACAGCTCGTCTGACCAGGTGACCTTGTCCTGGATGAAGTCCCAGTCCCAGCTGCCGATCCCGGCCATCCGCTGCGACTCGGTGAACTGCCGCTCGCGCCGCTCGAACGCGGCGGCCTGGCTGCCGTCGAGGAAGCGGTGCATCCATCCCCGGAACCGACCGGACTCCTCAGGCATGCGGGTGCTGGTCACCAGGACCCACACCTCGCGTCCGTCGGCGCCGGTCAGGCAGCACCGGAGCCCGGCGCGGTCGTACGGGTGGCGGGCGATCTCGGCGAGGTGCTCCGCGAACTGGCTCCGCGTCACCTCGTCCATGCTGTCCTCGATGGCCCGCCCGGCCATCTGGTCGGGCTCGAGGCCCAGCATCTCGGCCATCCGGGCGTTGGTGAACGTGGTCCGCCCCTCGTCGTCGAGCAGCCACAGGCCGTCGGGCAGGGCGCCCACGATCCAGTCGTTGAGGGTCTCCGCACTCCGGTACGAGGGGCGTACGTCGGACGGCATCCTCCATGGTCCCCCAGAAGTGCCCTAATTGCGGCAAATAACCCGAACCGCCTATTGACGCGGCGGCCTCACGCCGCCAACCGACGACCGGGCCCACTGATCGGGCGCGATCGGTGACCACCGGCAGGTCGGCGCGGTCCAGGAGCGTCCCGGTCGGATCCATGCGCCCGTGTGAACAAACCACCACCGGGGAACATCGAGCGCCTCCTGTGCCTTGGGACCAGAGAACGCCATTCATCGATCCATCGAGGAGTACTGCGTGACCGAGAATCTTGCCGCCCCGTCCGGAACCTTCCAGCTCGGGGGTGACCTGCCCGTCGTACGCCTCGGCTACGGCACCATGCAGCTGCCCGGCGAAGGGGTCTGGGGACCGCCGAAGGACCACGACGAGGCCATCAAGGTGCTGCGTCGTGCCGTCGAGATCGGCATCACCTTCTTCGACACCGCCGACTCCTACGGGCCCTACGTCGCCGAGGACCTGCTCCGCGAGGCGCTGCACCCCTACGCCGACGACGTGGTGATCGCGACCAAGGCCGGGCTCACCCGCCAGGGCCCCGGCATCTGGACGCCGCTCGGCCAGCCCGCCTACCTGCGCCAGGAGGTCGAGCTGAGCCTGCGGCGCCTCGACCTGGAGCGCATCGACCTCTTCCAGCTGCACCGCATCGACCCGGACTATCCCGTGGCCGACCAGGTCGGCGAGCTGAAGAAGCTCCAGGACGAGGGCAAGATCCGCCACATCGGCCTGTCCGAGATCGGCGTCGAGGACCTCAAGGAGGCACAGAAGACCGCGGAGATCGTGTCCGTGCAGAACCTCTACAACCTCGCCAAGCGCGACGCCGAGGAGCTGCTCGACCACTGCACGGAGGAGAACATCGCCTTCATCCCGTGGTTCCCGCTGGCCACCGGCGAGCTGTCCAAGGAGGACGGCCCGCTCGCCGCGGCCGCGAAGGAGCACGACGCCACCCCGTCGCAGCTCGCGCTGGCCTGGCTGCTGAAGCGCTCCCCCGTCGTGCTCCCCATCCCGGGGACCTCGAGCGTCGACCACCTCGACTCCAACACGTCCGCCGCGGCCATCGAGCTGACCGACGAGGAGTTCAAGGCCCTCAGCGACGCCGCCTGAGTCGTCGGGTCGTCCGGGCCGGCTCTGCTGGCCGTTGGACATGCGAATGTCGCGGATGGGGCTGGAGATCGCTTCTCCAGCCCCGTGGCGCACATTCGCATGTCGAGGCCGTGCTCCCCGCCCCGCCGGTGCCACGCTGGCCCCGTGGCGGTCAACCGGAGTCGCAGGGCCAGGGCGGTGCGCAAGCGCAAGCGCCGGATGGACAGCGTCGAGCACGACATCACCACGGAGCAGTGGACGGCGCTCCGGGCGGCCTGGGCCGGGTGCGCCTACTGCGGGGCCACCGACAAGCCGTTGCAGCGCGACTGCGTGCTGGCGATCTCCCGCGGCGGCCGCTACACGCTCGGCAACCTCGCGCCCGCCTGCGGGTCGTGCAACGCCAGCAAGTGCAACGACGAGGTCACCGGGTGGCTGCGGCGCAAGAAGCTCGACGAGAAGGCGTTCCTGGTCCGCCACCACGAGATCCAGGTAGCGCTCGCGGTGCAGTTCGCGGAGTCGGCTACGGCACCATCCAGCTGAGCACGGGCGTCGCCTGCAGCCCGACGATGACGCACATCAGGACCAGCAGGAGCAGGCTCCAGCCGATGACCTTGCGGAAGATCACGCCCTCCTGGCCGGCCATCCCGACGGCCGCGGCCGCGATGGCGAGGTTCTGCGGGCTGACCATCTTGCCGAGCACGCCGCCCGAGGAGTTGGCCGCCGCCATCAGCACCGGGTCGAGGCCCGCCTTGTCCGCCGCCTGCACCTGCAGCGCCCCGAACAGCGAGTTCGACGAGGTGTCCGAGCCGGTGACCGCGGTGCCGATCCAGCCGAGGATCGGCGACAGGATCGCGAACACCCCGCCGGTGCCGGCCAGCCACGCCCCCAGCGAGGCGGTCTGCCCGGACAGGTTCATCACGTAGGCCAGGGCCAGCACCGCCATCACGGTGATGATGGCCGAGCTCAGCTCGACGTACGTCGCGCCGTAGGTCTTCAGCGCCTGACCGGGCTTCACCTTGAGGATCACCATGCTGATCAGCCCGGCGATCACGAGCATGGTGCCTGCCGCGGGCAGCCAGTTGAGCTTGAACTGGGTGAGCACGGGATCACCCGCGCTGTTGGTGATGTCGAGGCCCGGCCAGTCGAAGAGGTAGGTGAACGGCTCCTTGGCCAAGAAGTCCACCACCGCCGGGATGTTGGTGATCGAGAAGATCACGATGATCACAAGGTAGGGCGCGTAGGCCCGCAGCACCTCGGTCCGGTCGTCGGCCGCCGGCGCCGTGGAGCCGGAGCCACCGGTCCCGGTCGCCGTGGCCACTCCCGCGCCCGAGGTCCGCGAGCGCGAGCCGCTGCGTTCCTCGACCTCCTGCTCGGAGCCGGCCTGCTCCGCGGTGAGCACCTCGCTGGGCTGCCAGACCCGGACCAGGAGGACGAGCGAGCCGGCCCCCAGCAGCGAGGCCACGATGTCGGTGAGCTGCACGGAGATGAAGTTGGCGGTGACGTACTGCGCCACCGCGAAGACCGTGCCGGCCAGCAGCGCCGGCACCCAGGTCTGCCGTACGCCGCGCCGACCGTCGACGATGAACACCAGGATCAGCGGCACGACGAGCGCCAGGAGGGGGGTCTGCCGGCCGACCATCGAGCCCAGGGTGTGCAGGGCGTTGGCGTCAGAGAGCCGTGGGTCGTTGCTCACGCCGGAGGCGATCGGCGCCAGCGTGACGATCGGGATGGCCAGGGCCCCGAAGGCGACCGGCGCCGTGTTCGCCACCAGCGCGACGGTGGCGGCCTTCACCGGCTTGAAGCCCAGCGACATCAGCATCACCACGCAGATCGCGACCGGCGTGCCGAAGCCGGCCAGCGCCTCGAGCAGCGCCCCGAAGCAGAAGGCGATGATGATCGCCTGGATCCGCTGGTCGGGGCTGACCTTCTCGAACGAGCGCCGCAGCACCGCGAAGTGCCCCGAGTCGACGGTCAGGTTGTAGATCCAGACCGCGTTGATGACGATCCACAGGATCGGGAAGAAGCCGAACAGCCCACCGTCGAGCGCGGCGCTGATCCCCTGCCCGAACGGCATCCCGAACAGCGCGACGGCGACCACGAGGGCCACCAGCAGGGAGACCAGGCCGGAGATCCAGGCCCGGATCTTCAGGCCGCCGAGCATCAGGAACAGCACGCCCAGCGGGATCAGGGCGCACAGCGCACTGAGCGCGAGCGAGTCGGCGACGGCTTTCGGATCTTGCTGGAACATCTGGACTCCCGGGTGGGATGGAGGGATGGGCTAGTCGGGCAGCAGCGAGCTGGCGGGAACCCCGCGGATCGAGGCGTCGAGCACCTCGACGGTGTGCGCCATCCCCATCGGGTGGTCGGATCTGGCGATCGCCGAGGTGACCTGCATCAGGCATCCCGGGTTGGCGGTGACCAGCACCTGGGCGCCCGTGGCGACGATGTTGGCGGCCTTGCGGTCGCCGAGCTCGCGCGCCGGCTCGGGGTTCACGACGTTGTAGATGCCGGCCGAGCCGCAGCACAGCTCGCCCTCCGCGATCTCCTTGAGCTCGAGCCCTGGGATGGCCTCGAGCAGCCGACGCGGTTGCGCGCGCACCCCCTGGGCGTGGGCGAGGTGACAGGCGTCGTGGTAGGCGATGCTCAGCTCGAGCGGGTGCCGCGGAGCCACCGGGCCCAGCTCGTCGAGGATCTCCGAGACGTCCCGGACCCGCTCGGCGAAGGCCTTCGCGCGCTCGGCGTACGACGGGTCGTCGGCCAGCAGGTCGGCGTACTCCTTCATCGTGGAGCCGCAGCCGGCGGCGTTCACCACGACGTACTCCACGCCGGAACCCTCGAAGGAGTCCACCAGCCGGCGTGCGAAGTCCTGGGCCTCGGGCTCACGGCCGTTGTGCACCGAGAGGGCCCCGCAGCACCCCTGGCTGCGGGGTACGACGACGTCACAGCCCTCGGCCTGCAGCACCCGCGCGGTCGCGGCGTTCACGCCGGGGAAGAACGCACCCTGCACGCAGCCGGTCAGCAGCCCGACGACCGCGCGCCGTTCACCGCGAGCAGCGATGTGGGTGGGCAGCTTCTCCGGCTTGCCGAGCCGGGGCGCGAGACTCTCCATCGCGGCCAGCTGGGGCGAGAGCTTGTCCAGCAGGCCGGTACGACGCAGCGCGCGGTCGAGCCCCGTGGCTTGCATCGCCCGCAGCGGGCCGCGCAGCAGCCGCAGCCGCTTCGGGTAGGGGAAGAGCGAGAACACCAGTCCCCGCAGGGCCTTGTCCTTCGTCGAGCGCTCGTGCCGGCGCTCGACCTGGGCACGGGTCTGCTCGATCAGGGTGTCGTACTGCACCCCCGACGGGCACGCCGTCACGCACGCCATGCAGCCCAGGCACGCGTCCCAGTGGGACACCATGGAGTCGCTCATCGGCTCGCCCTCGAGACCCTCCTTCATCAGGTAGATCCGACCGCGCGGCGAGTCCATCTCCTCGCCCCACAGCACGTAGGTGGGGCAGGTCGGCAGGCAGAACCCGCAGTGCACGCAGTCACCGATCAGCGCGGCGTCCGGCGGGTGGTGCTCGTCGAACGCGCCGCCGGGGACGGGCATGCCGAGGTCGATGATGCTCCCCGTCTCACCCAGTGCAGCGTCGTCTGCTCGCTGGTCCGTCATGTTCAGATGCCTCCCACGAAGCGGCCCGGCGCCAGCCGGTGATCAGGGTCGAACTGGTCCTTGACGCGGCGCATCAGGTCGAGCGCGGGCACCGGTCCCCACACGTCCACGGCGGCCTTGACCGCCGCCGGCGCGTCCACGACCACGAGGGTCCCCCCGACGCCGGCGCAGGCCTCGCGGAGCGCGTCGACCACGGAGCGCACCTCGTCCGGCGGAGTGCCAGGAGCGACGGCTGCGTAGGCGACCCCAGCCCCGGCGGAGCCGCGCAGGCGCACGCCGGTCACGTGCACGACCTCGAGCACCTTCGCCAGCCCGGACAGGGCGAACGTCAGCTTGAGGGCGGTGGAGCGATCGTCACCGGCGGCCGTCACGTCCCAGGGGTACGCCGGAACCTCCTCGGTCTCCGCGGATGAGTCACCCAGCAACGAGCACACCGACTCCGTCCGACCGGCGACACCGTCCGGACGTCCCTCGAGGAGCACGTGCACGCGCCCCCCGGACGGACCCCACTCGACCTCGATCGCGCCCGGGACGGCCTGCGAGTGCAGCACGGACTGCACCGCCACCTGGGCGGCCGCGGGGTCGGCGACCGGGACGGACACCCACCGCCGGGCCTCGGGCACCGGGTGCAGCCGGAAGACGGCCTCGGTGATCACGCCGAGCGTCCCGAGGGAGCCGATCACCAGCTTGCCGAGGTCGTAGCCGGCGACGTTCTTGACCACTCGCCCACCGGCCTTGGCGACCACCCCGTCGGCGCGCACCACGGTGACGCCGATCAGCAGGTCGCGCGCCGTGCCCGTCGCGACCCGACGGGGGCCACTGGTGTTGGTGGCGAGGGTGCCGCCGACGCTCGATCCCGGGACCGTCTCGTCGAGGGCGAGGCACTGGCCGCCGCGCGCGACGACCTCCTGCAGGTCGGCCAGCCGGGCGCCGGCCTGGGTCACGGCGATCAGGTCGCCGGCGGCGTGGTCGAGCACCTGGTCGAGGCCGCTCACGTCGAGCAGCACGTCGGCGCCGGTGGGCGGCAGCCCCCAGGACAGCTTGGTGCCGCGACCCCGCGGGACGACGGTCAGGTCGTGCGCGGCGGCCGCGCGGAGCAGCTCGGCCACCTGGTCGGTGTCGGCCGGACGGGCCACCACCCCCGGGGCGAGGCCGTCGACCCGGTCAGCCTCGCCGGGGTCGCTCACGGACGCGCACGCCGAGGCGATCGCCTCGCGCGCGGTCCCCTCGAGGGTCTCGGGCCTGATCGAGGTCGCCATCAGAAGACCTCCGCGAGGCCGGCTTCCTGCAACGGGGGGGCGCCCTTCTTCCGTCCGGGCACCTCCCCGCACAGGCGCGGGGTCGGGAACACCTTGCCGGGGTTGGAGATGTTGTCCGGGTCGAAGGCGCAGCGCACCAGCTGCATGGTGTCGAGGTCGTCGTCGTTGTACATCCGGGGCATGTACTTCGACTTGTCCATGCCGACGCCGTGCTCGCCGGTGATCGAGCCGCCGTGCTCGATGCAGAGGTCGAGGATCGCGCCGCTGACCTTCTCGGCGGCCTCGCCCGCGCCGTCCACGGAGTCGTCGAAGAGCACCAGCGGGTGCAGGTTGCCGTCCCCGGCGTGGAAGACGTTGGCGACGCGGACCCCGGAGTCCCCGGAGAGGTCCGCGATCGCCTTGAGCACCTCGGGCAGCGCGGTGCGCGGGATGACGCCGTCCTGGACGATGTAGTCCGGGCTGATCCGGCCGACCGCCGCGAAGGCCGACTTGCGGCCCTTCCAGATCAGCGCCCGGTCGACGGGGTCGGTGGCCAGCCGCTGCTCGAAGGACCCGTTCTCGTGGCAGAGCCGCTCGACCTCGGCGTACTCCTGCTCGACCTCGACGGCCGCCCCGTCGAGCTCGATGACCAGCACCGCGCCCGCCCCCTCGGGGTAGTTGCAGTGCACCGCGGCCTCGGCCGCCTCGATGGCGAGCGCGTCCATCATCTCGATCGCCGCGGGCACGATGCCGGCCGCGATGATCGCCGAGGTGGCGGCGCCGGCGTGGTCGGTGCTCTCGAAGCCGACCAGGACGGTGCGCACCTCCTCGGGCAGCCGGACCAGCCGGACGGTGGCGGAGGTGACGATGCCGAGCGTGCCCTCCGAGCCGACGACGGCCCCGAGTAGGTCGTAGCCCGGGCTGTCCGGGGCGATCCCCCCGAGCGCGACGGTCTCGCCCTGCGGCGTGACGAAGTCGGCGCCGACGACGTGGTTGGTGGTGAAGCCGTACTTCAGGCAGTGCGCCCCGCCGGAGTTCTCCGCGACATTGCCGCCGATGGAGCAGATCTGCTGGCTGGACGGGTCGGGCGCGTAGTAGTAGCCGTGCGGCGTGGCCGCCCGGGTGACGTCGAGGTTGATGACACCCGGCTCCACGACGGCCCGCTGGTCCTCGGGGCGCATATCGGTGATCGCGCGCATCTGGGAGGTCACGACGAGGACGCCCTCGGCGTGGGGCAGCGCGCCCCCGGACAGTCCGGTGCCCGCGCCGCGGGCGACGTACGGGACCTGGTGCTCGGCGCACGCGCGCACGACGCCGGCGAGCTGGGCGGCGTCCCGCGGGAGCACCACGAGGGCCGGTGTCACGCGGTAGTGCGCCAGCCCGTCGCACTCGTAGGTGCGCAGGCGCGCGCGGTCGGTGACCACGGCGTCGGCAGGGAGCAGCTCCCGGGCCCGCCGGGTGACGGCCTCGACGGCCGCGACGGCCGCGACGGCCTCGTCCATGTCAGGCGCCCCCGGGCTGGGCCGTGAGCCGGACCGCCTCGATGCCGGCGACGGCGACGGCCTCGTCCTTGTCGGAGGTGTCGCCCGAGACCCCGACGGCGCCGAGCAGGGCACCGTCACCGTCGCGGACGAGCACGCCGCCGGGGACGGGGACCAGCGAGCCGCCGACGGCCGCGGTGGCCGCGGCGATGAAGTAGGGCTGCTGTTCGGCGCGCTCCATCAACGCACGCGAACCGAGCCCGAGGGAGACGGCACCGTGGGCCTTGCCGAAGGCGATCTCGAAGCGCTTGGTGGCGGACCCGTCCTCCCGCTCGACGGCGACCACGTGGCCGCCGGCGTCGATCACCACGACGGTCATCGGCTTGCAGTCGGTGGCCGTCGCGTGCTCGCGGGCCGCCGCGACGAGGGCGCGGGCGGTCTCGAGGTCGATGCTCATGCGGTGCTCCCGGTGGTGTCGTCCTGGTGGGCTGTCTGCGGGTGTTCGTGCTTCTCGCTCAGGCGGCGGCGGTGCAGGATCGGCTCGGTGTAGCCGCTGGGCTGGGCGAGCCCCTCGAAGACCAGCGCCCGCGCCGCCGCGAAGGCCTCTCCGTCGAAGTCCGGTGCCATCGGCAGGTAGGTCGCGTCGCCGGCGTTCTGCTCGTCGACGACCGCGGCCATCCGACGCAGGGTCTCGTCGACCTGGTCGGCACTGACCACACCGTGGTGCATCCAGTTGGCGACGTGCTGGGAGGAGATCCGGCAGGTCGCGCGGTCCTCCATCAGCGCCTCGCCGGTGATGTCGGGCACCTTGGAGCACCCGACGCCGGCGTCGACCCAGCGGACGACGTAGCCCAGGAGGCTCTGGAGGTTGTTGTCGATCTCGGCCTGCCGGTCGTCGTCGGACCAGGCCGCCGGGTCGCCCAGCGGGATCCGGAGCAGTTCCTCCCGGTCGCGTCGGCGCCCACCCTCCCGCAGCTCCTCCTGGCGGGCGCGCACGTCGACCTGGTGGTAGTGCAGCGCATGCACGGTCGCCGCGGTCGGCGACGGCACCCAGGCACAGCTGGCGCCAGCCCTCGGATGGCCGATCTTGGCCTCGAGCATGTCGGCGAGGCTGTCCGGTGCGGCCCACATGCCCTTGCCGATCTGGGCGCGGCCGAGCAGTCCGCACTCGAGACCGATGTCGACGTTGAGGTCCTCGTAGGCCTTGATCCAGGTCTCGCCCTTCATGTCGTTCTTGCGGACGACGGGGCCGGCCCGCATCGACGTGTGGATCTCGTCGCCGGTGCGGTCGAGGAAGCCGGTGTTGATGAAGGCGACCCGCTCGCGGGCCTCGGCGATGCAGGCCTTCAGGTTCAGCGACGTACGACGCTCCTCGTCCATGATCCCGACCTTGATCGTCAGGCGCGGCAGCCCGAGCAGCTCCTCGACCCGTCCGAAGAGCTCGACGGCGAACGCGACCTCGTCGGGCCCGTGCATCTTCGGCTTCACGACGTACATGGACCCGGTGCGGGAGTTGGCCAGCTCGGACTCGCCCCGCAGGTCCACGAGGCTCCCGAGCGCGGTCATGACCGCGTCGACGATGCCCTCCGGGACCTCGTTGCCGTCCCGGTCGCGCACAGCGTCGGTGGTCATCAGGTGACCGACCTGGCGGATGAAGAGCAGTGAGCGACCGCGCAGGGTGACGTCGGACCCGGCGCTGGTCGAGTAGGTCCGGTCGGGGCTCATCGACCGGGTGAAGGTCTTGCCGCCCTTGGTGACCTCCTCGGCCAGGGTGCCGGCCATCAGGTGCATCCAGTTGCGGTAGCCGAGCACCTTGTCCTCGGCGTCGACGGCCGCGACCGAGTCCTCGAGGTCCATGATCGTGGAGACCGCGGACTCCAGGAGGAGGTCCTTGACGCCGGCGGCGTCGGTGGCCCCGATCGGGTCCTCGCGGTCGACCTGGATCTCGACGTGCAGGCCGTGGTGGACCAGCAGCACGGCCTCGGGCGCCCCGGTGGCGCCGCGGAAGCCCACCAGCTGGGCGGGGTCCGCCAGCCGGACGACGTCGCCGTCCAGCGTCACCGCGACGCCGTCCCCGTCGACGGCGTACGACGTGGCGTCGGCGTGGGATCTCGAGGCCAGCGGGAAGTGCTCGTCGAGGAAGGCCCGCCCGCGGCGGATGACCTCGTCACCGCGGGCCCTGTTGTAGTCGTCGCCGGCAGCGAGATCGCCCTCCTGCGGGACGACGTCGGAGCCGTAGAGCGCGTCATAGAGGGAGCCCCAGCGGGCGTTGACCGCGTTGGTCGCGAACCGTGCGTTGAGCAGCGGCACCACCAGCTGCGGGCCGGCGATGCTCGCCACCTCGTCGTCCACGTCGGCGGTGGTCACGGCCACGTCGCCGGGCTCGTCGACCAGGTAGCCGATCTCCCGCAGGAACGCGGTGTAGGCGTCCCCGTCGGGGCTGCCCGGCTGCTCGCGGTGCCAGTCGTCGAGCCGCGCCTGGAGCTCGTCGCGCCGGGCGAGCAGGTCGCGGTTGCGCGGCGCCAGCTCGTGGACGATCGCGTCGAACCCGGCCCAGAACGCCTCGGGCTCCACCCCGGAGCCCGGCAGCGCCTCCTCGGTCACGAAGCGGTGCAGCACCTCCGCCACGTCGAGCCCACCGACCTGCACGCGTCCCGTCATCTCCGAGCCTCCTGACCGCAATTCCACATCGTGGAACATTTCTTCTGTCTGTCGGAAACCCTAGGAGCCGTTCCGGGTTCTGGCAATGGCGAGCGGTGACCGGCGTCACATCGCCGTACCCGACGCCGGCGCCTTCACGCCTGCCTCCCCACCGGCCTCCCGACTAGCCTCCCGCCATGGGTCTGCTCACTCCGCTCGCCGTGCGCATCGGCGCCCTCTCCTGGATGCCCCGGCTGCTGCCCCAGGTCGTGTGGACGGACAAGCTGCTGAACCGCCTCACCCGCGGCCGGGTGACGATCCTCGACATCGCCGGGCTGCCCAACCTCAACCTCACCGTCGTCGGGCGCAAGAGCGGTGTCCCCCGGACCACTCCCCTGCTGTGCGTGCCGCACGAGGGTCGCTGGCTGATCGCCGGCTCGTACTTCGGGGGACCGAAGATGCCGCTCTGGGTGGGCAACCTGCGGGCTGCAGGCGAGGCCGAGATCAAGGCCGGCCGCGAGCGCCTCGGGGTCACGGCTCGCGAGCTCGAGGGCGAGGAGCGCGCCCGGATGTGGCAGGTCATGCTGCGCACCTGGCCCAACTACGCGACGTACGAGGAGCGCACGGACCGGGTGATCCCGGTCTTCCTGCTCGAGCGGCGGTGACCCGCTGGGGGACCCGGCTAGCCTGACGCCGTGCAGCTCGGCCAGTACCCCGCCCCCCGTCACGTCGTCGCCCACCTCAGCGACCCCCACCTCCTCGCCGACGGCGTGCGCCAGTACGGCGTGATCGACACCGAGGCCGGAGTCGTCCGGGCCCTGGAGCGGCTCGCGCACGTCGACCCGCCGCCGCAGGCGCTGGTCTTCACCGGCGACCTGGCCGACAAGGCCGAGCCTGCGGCGTACGCCCGGCTGCGCGCGCTCGTCGAGCCCGCGGCGGCCGCGATGGGCGCCCAGGTCGTCTGGGTGATGGGCAACCACGACGAGCGCGCTCCGTACGCCGCCGGCCTGTTCGACGAGGACGGCGACGGCAGCCAGGACCGGGTGCACGACGTCGACGGCCTCCGGATCGTCTCCCTGGACACCAGCGTGCCCGGCTACCACCACGGGGAGGTGACTGACGAGCAGCTCGCGTGGCTTGGCGACGTGCTCGCGAGCCCGGCTCCGCACGGCACCCTGCTCGCGCTGCACCACCCGCCGATCCCCGTCCCGATGCTGCGCGCCGCCGAGATGATCGAGCTGGCCGACCAGCACCTGCTGGCCGCCGTCCTCGAGGGGACCGACGTGCGGGGCATCCTCGGCGGGCACTTCCACTTCTCGTCGCACTCGACCTTCGCCGGCATCCCGGTGTCCGTCGCCTCGGCCAGCTGCTACACCTCCGACCCGGCCCCCGTGCAGCGCTTCGTCTCCGGCGTCGACGGCCACCAGGCGGTCAACGTGCTGCACCTGTACGACGACCGGGTGGTCCACACGATCGTGCCGCTCGCCGAGGCACCCGAGGTCAGCGGCTTCCCGTCCGACGTCGTGGCCCAGGTCGAGGCACTGAGCCCCGAGGAGCGTCGCGAGCTCCTGTCCCGGAAGGCCTCCGGCTTCTACGCCACCTGACCCACGAGCCGACGTTCCGTGGTCAGCGCAGGTGGCTGGCCCCGTTGAAGTCGACCACGGCACCGGAGGCCCACTCGGCACCGGGCTCGGCGAGCGTCAGGATCGCGCCGGCCACCTCCTCGGGAGTCGCGACCCGCCCGAACGGGCTCTGCGCGCGGATGGCGTCGCCCAGCGGCGAGTCCAGCACCTGCGCGGCCATGTCCGTCGAGATGAAGCCGGGCGCGATGCTCACCACGGAGATGCCGTGCGGAGCCAGGGCGACGGCCATCGACTGGCCGAAGGCGTGCAGGCCCGCCTTGCTCGCGCCGTACGCCGGCACGTCGGGCTCGCCCCGGTAGGCGCCGCGGGAGCCGACGTTCACCACGCGCCCCGTGGGCAGGCCGTCGGCCGGCGGTGTCGCCAGCATCTGTCGGGCCACGCAGAAGGTGAGGTTGGCGGGGCCCAGCAGGTTGGTCGCCAGGGTCCGCTGCCAGGCCGAGACCCACGCGTCGTAGTCCACGTCGGTCACCCGGTGCTCACCGCGGCGGCTCCCGCCGTCACCGGGGTCGAGGAACATGGCGGCGTTGTTGACCAGGACGTCGACGCGCCCCAGGTGCTCCGCCGCCTCGTCGGCCAGGGCCCGGACGGCCGCCGGGTCGACGAGGTCGGCCCGGAGGGCGACGTGTCCTTCGCCGGGCAGGCTCGCGAGCACCTCCTCGGCGAGGTCCGGGGCGGACCGGTAGTGGACGACCACGCGGTCCCCGCGCTCGGCGAAGCAGCGTGCGGTCGCGGCGCCGACACCGCGCGAGGCCCCCGTGACCAGCACCCCCCTGCCGACTCCGCCCCGAACCCGACCAGTTGGCGCTCCCTCGTCCGTCATGGCCCCAGACTAGGAGTCAACGCGCGAGGGCCGGTGGCCGCACCGGGGGCCGCGCAAATGAGTGAACGCCCCCGGTCGGTGGAGACCAGAGGCGCTCGTGGCAGGTGAAGGATTCGAACCTTCGTAGGTGTACACCGACGGATTTACAGTCCGTTCCCATTGGCCGCTCGGGCAACCTGCCGGGGGTGTCGCAGCCAGCCGTTTGGCTCGGCGACAACAAGGCGAAACAATAGCGCAGCCGCTTCGGCAGACGAAAACCCAGTGCCCCTCCCGGGGGCACCGCAGATGGAGGAGTGAAGATGGCCGACTCGTCGTTCGACATCGTCAGCAAGCTCGACCACCAGGAGGTCGACAACGCACTCGGGCAGACCGCGCGCGAGATCGCCACCCGCTTCGACTTCAAGGGCACCGGCGCCACGATCGAGTGGCAGGGCGACCAGGCCATCGAGATCAGCGCCTCCGCGGACGACCGGGCCTCGGCGGTCCTGGATCTCTTCAAGGACAAGCTGATCAAGCGCCAGCAGAGCCTGAAGATCCTCGACGCCTCGGAGCCCCGCGCCTCGGGTCAGCAGTCGAAGATCACGATCACGCTCAAGGAGGGCATCACCTCCGAGGACGCCAAGAAGATCACCAAGCTGATCCGCGACGAGGGTCCCAAGGGCGTCAAGGCTCAGATCCAGGGCGACGAGCTGCGGATCTCCTCCAAGAAGCGCGACGACCTCCAGGCCGTCCAGGCGCTGGTGAAGAGCCAGGACCTCGACTTCGCGGTGCAGTTCACCAACCGTCGCTGAGCCGGAGGCGGCCGGCGGTCGCGCGGAACCGTTCAATTGTTGGGGAAAGCACCGTCCCGAGCGTGGACGAGGTGTCATTCCGTTCAATTGAACGGTTACGCGCGCACCTCAGGCGGTCGCCTGACCGACCAGGTTGCGCATCGCCGGGACCGTCGTGGCGCCCGAGGCCGGTGTCAGCCAGACCTTGACCCCCTCGACGATGCCCAGCGAGCGGGCGTGGGTGCGGGTCATCACGACCGTGACGTCCGAGCCGTCCTCGGCCGTCACGAGGACGCGCACCTCGAAGCCGACCCGCAGCACCCGGGTCACGACGCCGCCCGTGGAACCGGCCAGGACCGGCCCCAGCGAGACGTCGATGTCGTGCGGGCGCAGGGTCACCCCGCCGAGCTCGGTGACCTCGCCCAGGAAGCCCATCACGAAGTCGTTGGCCGGCTCGTCGTACAGCTGGTCGGGCGTGCCGATCTGCTCGACCCGGCCGTCGTTGATGACGACGATCTCGTCGGCGACCTCGAGAGCCTCCTCCTGGTCGTGGGTCACGAAGACGGTCGTGACGTGCACCTCGTCGTGGAGACGGCGGAGCCAGTCGCGCAGCTCCTTGCGGACCTTGGCGTCGAGCGCGCCGAACGGCTCGTCGAGGAGCAGCACCTTGGGCTCGACCGCGAGCGCACGAGCGAGCGCCATCCGCTGTCGCTGACCGCCCGAGAGCTGCGAGGGCAGCCGGTGGGCGAACTGCGAGAGGTGCACGAGCTTGAGCAGCTCGTCGACCCGCTGGGCGATCTCGGCCTTCGGCCGCTTGCGGATCTCCAGGCCGAACGCCACGTTCTTCGCGACGCTCATGTGCTTGAAGACGGCGTAGTGCTGGAACACGAACCCGACGTTGCGCTTCTGGGCCGGCAGCTTCGTGGCGTTCGTGCCCTCGATGCTGATCGTGCCCGAGTCGGCGGTGTCGAGGCCGGCGATGATCCGCAGCAGCGTGGACTTGCCACCACCCGACGGCCCGAGCAGGGCGGTCAGCTGGCCGGTGGGGATGGTCACGTTGACGTCGTCGAGGGCGACGAAGTCACCGAACCTCTTGCTGATACCGGAGATGTCGATACTCATGTCTTGCTCTCCTTGGGTCGGAGGACGGAGACGACCACCAGGCACACGACGCTGACGAAGGCCAGCAGGAAGGACGTGGCGTAGGCGGTCGACTGCTCGAAGTTCTGGTACTTCTGCTCGACGATCAGGGTCGCCGTCTGGGTCTGCCCGGTGAAGTTGCCCGACACGATCTTGACCGCGCCGAACTCACCGAGGGACCGGGCCAGGCTCAGCACCACGCCGTACACGACCGCCCACTTGATGCTGGGCAGTGTGATCCGCAGGAACGTCTGGCGGGCGCTGGCCCCGAGGCTGCGCGCCGCCTGCTCCTGGTCGTCACCGACCTCCACGAGCGTGGGGACGACCTCGCGGATGACGAGGGGCAGGGCCACGAAACAGGTCGCCAGGATCATGCCGGGCGAGTTGAAGATGACCTGGATCCCGTGGTCCTCGAGCGGCTTGCCGAAGAAGCCGTCACGGCCGTTGTAGACCAGCAGCAGCGCGAGGCCGACGACGACCGGCGAGACGGACATCGGCAGGTCGATCAACGCGGACAGCACTCGTTTACCGGGGAACTCGTAGCGCACGAGGAGCAACGAGATCCCGACCCCGAACACGAGGTTGATCACGACGGCCCAGAGGGCCACCTGGAGGGTGAGCTTCAGGGCGTTGACGACATCCGGGTCCGCCAGGGCGTCCTGGAGCGTCGTGAGGCCGTCCTCGAAGGTGTGCTGCACCACCAGGCCGACCGGCCAGGCGACGAGCAGGAACACGTAGACGATCGCGAACAGGCGCAGGGCCCACTTCACGGGGAGCGGGACGCTAACCACGGCGCGCCACCCTTCGCTGGACGAGGTCGAGGGCCACGATCACGAACAACGCGACGGCCAGCATCACGGAGGCGAGTGCTGCTGCCGCCGCGGTGTTGCCGTTCTCGATGAACGTGAGCACCCGGACCGAAACGACCTCGGTCCTGAAGGGAAGGTTGCCACTGAGCAGCACGAGCGAGCCGTACTCCGAGATCGCCCGGGCGAACGCGAGGGCCGCGCCCGCCGCGATGGCGGGCACGAGGCTCGGCAGGATGATCCTGCGGAAGATCGTGAGCCGCTTGGCACCCAGGGACGCGGCGGCCTCCTCCACATCGCCCTCGAGCTCCTCGAGGACGGGCTGGACGGTCCGCACCACGAACGGCAGCGTGACGAAGGCGAGCGCCAGGGTCACCGAGTGCTCGGTGTTGGCCCAGTGCAGCCCCAGGGGGCTGTTCTTGCCGTAGAGCGAGAGCAGCACCAGGCCGGCCACGATCGTCGGCAGCGCGAACGGGATGTCGATGATGACGTCGAGGACGGCCCTTCCCCAGAACCGGTCGCGGACCAGCACCCAGGCGATGACCGTGCCCATGACGACGTTCAGGACGGTGACGAAGAGCGCCTGACCCACGGTCAGCCGGATGGCCGCCCAGGTCTGGGGGTTGCTCAACGTC
>JAOPYB010000386.1 GCA_025964835.1 Nocardioides sp.
GAGCAGACGTCTGGCACGGTACGCCGCGAGCGCGACCGTGTCCCGACTGTGACCCTCTGGATGTACCCATGCCGGCGCCTGCCCAACCACACCTGGGGATCCCGCTCATCCGGCTGGTGGGGCGACCAGGCTCTCGGATTGGCCAGAGCGCCGCAGCGACTCGGCGACGAAGCCGTTGGCCCGGTGCTCCTCGACGAAGGCCCGACCGTCGCGGATCCCCCGGGAACTGCCAGGTTGCGGCCCGCGTGACCCGGCCGGGAAGCCTCGGTGGCGGATGGCTCAAGACGCTCGACGCTCTGCTCCTGCCCAAGGTCTCTTGACAGATGCCAACTGCATGGGACAGAGCGTCGACAGCCACCGGAGCACTCAGACGAAGACCTGCTCGCGCTTGGCCGGCCTCGGTCCGAGGACGACTGGATGGCTCATCGCCATCCCACTGTTGATCCTATTCGGCCACGCAGTGCCCTCGATCGTCCAGCAACGCATCCCCTGGCAGTTCCAGTCGAACTGGTTGACCCTGCGTGCGACGGGCGACACCCCCTCGGCGGCCGTGAGGACAGCTCTCGGCCTTGCGCAGAGCAACCCGCGTGGAAGCGTGCGCACCGCTTCGCCGAGCGTCGATAGCGAGCTCCAAGCACTACGCCAGAGGATCGCCGACAGAAATCTGCCGGTTCTCGTGAGCGATGTGCTCAGCGCGAGTTCGCCCGGGAGTGTTGTCGCAGACCTTGGCAACGAAAGAACCACTGGGAGCGGTGCCATCGTCCCACCTGACCAGGTGGGGTTCTGTCTCATCCGCGAAGGAGACGACTGGGTCATCGCATCGGTATCTCCAAAAGGGACAACGTGCTGAGGGCGTCGAGTGTCGACTCGGGCCACACGGCTCTGGTCCTGATCCGCGCCAGCGCTGCTGGTGCTCAAGGGCCAGCTGCACAGATCCTGGGGCTGGTGGTCGGTGCTGTCGGCGCGATGACGCCTTCCGCATACTTCGACTCGGCTGACGGCGCGGGAGCCCTCCGGGGCGCAGTCTTCGGGTATCTCGCGATGGCGGTCGTGTCCCCGATCGCCCTCACCTTCATGGTCTGTCATTCCATGTGTGAAGACGACGAGCACGGCCTGGTCCGGGAGGCTTTCCTCGCCGGCGCGTCGATCCCCTACCTCCGAATCGGCTCCTTGCTCGAACTACTGCGTAACTGGTTTGTCGTACTTCTGGCTGCGTGCTCCAGCGGAGCGTTGGTCGGGTTGGGTGACAGCCTGCGACATTCGTCTGTAGGTGGCGGTCTCGGAGGCGTCACGTTCCAAGGGCTGGCCTACGCCACCATCGTGCAGGTCTACGTCATCCTCGTGTCCCTCGCGGCCTGTGCGATGGTCGGACGAGCCGCGCCGAGTGCCTCGCTTCTGGTCGTGTCAGCGCTTGTCGCCGTGCTCGCGACCCCCTTTCTTCGCGCGCATGGTGCGCTCGTGATTGTCGCGCTAACCCCCTACTCACCGTTGCTCGGGACGGCGAGTTCGCCGATCTTCGGACGGTTCGCAGCCAGCGACGCGCCGCACCTCGCCGCGAGCTACGTCTTCTGGGTACTCATCTCGGGAGCCGTAATCGTCGGCGCGGTTCGCCGACATGGTTGGCCGCTAGCAGTAACGCACCGGTGAGTTCGAGCCTGAAGACGGCTGGCCCCGCGGCTCCTGGGCTGGGTTCACGCCAGGAGAGGCTGGCTGCCGATGTGTTCGCCATTGCTGTCGCGAAAAATCACCTCGGCGCCCGCAAGGTTCAGCGGAGGTTCGGCTATGACGATCGCGATGCCGTCCGCGACCGTACCCAGCACCAGTCTCCCGCGATCCTGTATCTCGACGCCCGCCACCCGTGAAGACGTCCAAGCCCCCACGACCATCGAGCGCTCAACCGAGAAGCTCCCCCAGTGGGACCAGTCGCCTTCGATCGTCGTCGACCGACTCGAGCTCGAAAAGCCCCCTGTGAGCCGACGCCTGCCATCGGATGACAGCACCCCGACCATGAGTCGCCGTCGCGAGTCCGTCTCCGGCAGGGTCGCTTCCAGAGCCGCCACGGTCAGACTGCCGAAACTCGACAGCCGCACGACTTCGATCCGCGCACCGCGCAGTCCGGGCTCGTTCTCAGCGGCGTCCACGAGAAAGCTCCTCAGACCTTCGCGATCCGGGTCGATCGTCCCCGGGTACGCCGACGAGGCTCCAATCGCCATTGCCCAAGGCTCGCACAAGTTTGAACCCGAGACCAACGCTCAAGGGTCCGTGCGTAACCAGATATTCGATGTCGCGCGCACTTGCGACGGCGCCGATCGTCGGCAAGCGGTGCCGACGACCGCCCAGTCTGCAATCCCGCCACGCTCAATCCCTTCGAATCTGCAACGGAAGTAGTCGCGAATCTGCAACGAACACAGCGAGGCATCGTTCTTGCCAGGCCGACTCAACGATGTGGCTTCGACGCGACGCTGAGGCCAGGTCGGCGAGCTCGTCCGCAGGGTGCGTCTGGCGGAGCGGATTTGATCGACGAGTGGCGCATCGCCGTCGAGATCTGGTCCGGGCGAGCGCCAGGGCTGGTTCTGCGCGACGACGCTCTCGCTAGTGTCCGAACACTACGGTCTACAGAGGAGGGCGAGGTCGATGACGGGGAACTTCGAGGCCTACGCGTATCGATCCACGAGAGGCCGGCCAAGATGAGCGCTCCATTCGATCCCGTCACCGAGTTCCCCCGGCTCGGCTACCTCTGGGAGAACGGCGAGCCGGACAGGCCGGAGGTGCCGGCGCTGCTGCACTTCAGTCAGGAGCGGGGCCTGTACGTCGAGGTGCCCTTCACATCCGGCTCGCACGAGGGAGCGGGCCGCTGGTTCGGTCGCAACCCACAGGAGTGCCCGGAGCGACTGCTCTTTCAGGACCACGAGCTGGACCTGCACCTGTTCGGGGTGCACGTCGCCAGCCAGGGGCGCGACCCGCGCTACGAGCCTGGTCTCGGCGGTCTGCGTACCGAGTTCGCGGTCGAAGACCGGGACCGTTCCGACGTCGAGTACGCCGACGTCGCTGCCGTCCGGTCAGAGATTGACGGTCTCCACGAGTTCATGGGCTGGAGACTGACCGAAATGGACTTCTCGTCACCGCCGGAGACCCCCGGACCGGTCCTGCGCTACACCCCGCGGGCCGCTGTCGACGTCGGGGAGATCGATGGGCTCAAGATCAGCCTGGTTGCGACCCATTGGGCAGGACAGGACCGGCCGAACGTCAGCGCCATCGGAGAGACCACCGTGCTGCGCACCGAGGCCTCGTCCCCGCGTCCCGTCGAGGACCACCTGCGGCTCCAGGAGGCTTTCCGCGACCTGCTGGCAGTTGTCTGTTGGAGGCCGTTCGACTTCGACGGCGTGACAGTGCAGCGCGAGGACGCCCCGGCACGTTCGCTCGGCGGCACCGCGTTGCACGCGCAATGGCGCCCGGTCCACAGCCCGTACCTGATGCGGCGCGACCGTCGCGATCCGAAGCCGGAGGTCCAGTTCACTGACGTGTGGGGCCCGACAAGCTTCGAGGCGATCGGGGCCGATGGCCTGCTGACGTGGCTCCGTCGTCGGGAGGAACTCGCCCGCTTCGTGGACCCACTGGTGGCGCTGCGGTTCGCACCCGTCATCAGCCCAGAACTTGCGCTGATGCAGACCAGCATCGCGGCAGAGGCGCTCGCCTACCTCCGCGCGATCCGCGCCGGTGTGGATGACAAGTCCGCAGCGCACGAGTCATTCGAGAGCCGGCTGCGTGGGCTCGTCGGCACTCAACCTCTGGACATCGGCGACATCACCAGTGACCAAGAGACCTGGATCGTCGCAGCCAAGAACGCCTACAACGGGGTGAAGCACGCGAACCTACCGCTCCCAGAACGACCGTTGCCGACGCTCATCGCCCTCACGATGACCGGACTCCTTCGTAGCCACCTGCTCCTAGAACTTGGCGTTGAGCCCACAGAGATCGAGAAGTTCGCCGAGAACCAGAGTTGGTGGGGCCTGCGGTCCGCCTATGCGCAGCTGGCCGGATGGCCATCGTCGCGTAACACGGAGTGAGGCGGCGTTTCGAGTGTGAGGCTCCATACGCGGATCGGAGACATGGTGCTCTCGATCGCTCGGCGGCCTAGGACCCGAGCCTCACGTGGGCTCGGCCGCTGCCTTCTTCACGGCGAACTTGGGACCGTGTCAGTGCCAGGTGACGCTGGCGAGGATGGACTCACGGATGTGCTCTCGCTTGTTGGCCGGTATGGCCTTGTCGAGGTCGATCAGGATCGTCACCACGCTGCCGAGATAGGCGACGCCGTACTCGTCGTGGAACAGATATTTATCGCTCGCTCCGGCCAGGTGGTACATGTCAGTTCCTCCGACGGTGACGTCGGGTGCTCGATGCAGACGCTCTCCCTTCCGCAGACTCGCCCTCGAGACCCGCGCGAGGTCGTCTAGCCCGACCATCTCGTTGCCCCCCGGATCCATGACGGTCAGCATGGAGAGGAAGTCGGCGGCGCCCTTCTGCCAGGGCGCCATCGTATGGGCGCGGGTCCAGCCCTTCGCGGCGTTGATGCTGATGCGTGGAAGCTTGAGGGTGATGCCCGTGGCCGGCGAGACCGCGGGTGTTGACGGGGTCGCCGACGTCGACGGACTGGGGTCGGTCGTTGCGGACCCCGGCGCAGACGAAGGACCCGTGCTCGCGGAGCCCCCACCACCGCATCCGGTGGCCGCCAGGCAGAGGACCAGGCCCATGGCGGCGGCGAGCGAGGTCGCCGGGCTTCCGCCACGGCGAGTGTGGGTGCGACGCCGAAACCACTTCACGACTGGTCTCTACCCACCACCGGCTCCAGTCAACCGAGTCCGCTTCAGGCCGCCGCAGGCTGCGGAGACCTCGTTGGGCGAACGCGTCAGCGCACGAGCTGGAATCGGGCGTCAACGCCAGTGAACACTGGCGAGAATGGACTCACGGATGTGTTCTCGCTCTTTGGCCGGGATGGCCTTGTCGAGGTCGATCAGGATGTTAACCACGCTACCGAGATAGGCGACGACGTACTCGTCGCGGAACATATAGCGACCGTTCGCTCCCGCCAGGTGGTACATGTCAGTGCCTCCGACGGTGACGTCGGGTTCTCGATGCAGCCGCTCTCCCTGCGGCAGACTCGCCCTCGAAATCCGCGCGAGGTCGTCCAGGCCGACCATCTCGTTGCCCCCCGGATCCATGACGGTCAGCATGGAGAGGAAGTCGTCGGCGCCCTTCTGCCAGGGCGCCATCGTGTGGGCACGCGTCCAGCCCTTCGGGGCGTTGATGCTGATGCGTGGCAGCTTGAGAGTGATGCCCGCGGCCGGCGAGACCGCAGGTGTTGCCGGGGTAGCTGGCGTCGACGAACTGGGGTCAGTCGCCGCGGACCCCGGCGAGGACGAAGAGCCAGTGCTCGCGGAGCCTCCACCACCGCATCCGGGGGCCGCCAGGCAGAGGACCAGGCCCATGACAGCGGCCGCGAGCGAACTCGCCGGGCTTCCACCACGGCAAGTATGCGTGCGCCACCGAGACCACATCACATGTGGACCCTACCCACCATCGGCACGCTCAACCCCCTCAGCAGAGTTCAGACGCTGGGCTCCCGCAACGCATAACGCCGACGACCTCTTCGGCTGGAGCGCCAACACGCCGGCCGTAGTGGCGTTTGGGCCAGTTCTCGTGCGGGTAGGTGGTCGCCAAGAAGTAGTCGCAGCCACGGGTCAGTTCGCGGTGATGGCTACCTCCCATCTCGGAACGGGGAAATGCCATGCCAGCCTTCGAAGACGTTGCCGCAGTACTCACCTACATCGACGTCGACCCGATCATCGCCAACGAGATCTTGTTCATGCTGCGTTCGGAGTCCGACACATTGGCGGCCCAGCACGTATCTGCGGTCCCGGGAGGTGTCCTGGGGCCTACCGAGTCTGCTGCTCTGCTTGCCCACCACACCTCGATCGCGCATCGACATGTGGCCGAAGCGATGAGCAACATGGTCACGGGTCTCGAGGGCTTCGCCGCGAACCTCAACACCTATCTACGGCACCTCGACGATGCCGACGACACCACGGTGGTGTCGTTCTCCGGCATGCAGGCCTATCTGGGGTGCTTGGTCACGCCCGACCTCGCCGCCCCGAGCGGATGCCCGACCTCCCCTGAGGCGTTGACCTGATGGTCGGGCCGAATCAAGAGCGGTGGGAGCGCTGGCTGGCCGCCGCCAACGAGCAGCACGTCGGCGAGGCAGGTCGCAGTTGGAAGCATGCCGAGGACCTCCTCAGGGGGGTCCAGACCCGACTGGAGCGGGCCGCCGAGCAGGCCTACGTGATGGGCGGTCACACAGGTCCCGCGATGCGAGAGGCGTTCACCCGATCCGCTGAGGCGATGACGCGAAAGGCCGACCAGTTGCGAGACGGGGGCGCCGCTCTGCTCGACGTGGCGACCGTGGTGGCCCAGGCCCGTCAGGCCCGCTCCGAGCTCGGACCGGGTGCTCCGGCGCCGGCCGCACCGCCGGCACCTACGAGCGGTCAGCCGACGAAGGCCGACCTGCCGGCGCAGAGTCGCTACCGGGCCCAGGTACAGGCGCACCAGGCTCAGGAGGCGCACCGCGAGGAAGTGGCGCGCTCCTGGACCGCCCACATGGACACCACCTACACCCGGTCGGCACGCACGATGCAGTCCATCCACGGCGAACCCGACCCGACCCCAACCTCACACCACCCCCAGGGCCCGACCAGCCCCGCCCTCACGCCACCGCCACCGGGCGGGCACCAACCACCCGCATCGACCCCGAACGGCGGCGGACACCCAGGCGGCGGAGTGAATCGCCCCGGGTTTCGTGGAGGCTCGGTTACGTGGTTCCGGCCTCGGTGAGGACGGGGTTCTCAGTGTAGATCTCACGCCGGGTGCTGGCCCGGTGGTTGGTCTCGAACTCGG
>JAOPYB010000402.1 GCA_025964835.1 Nocardioides sp.
GCGAGCCCCTCGGGGTTGCCCACGAGTCCGTTCGCGACCCGGTAGGCGAACTTGTCCATGGCGCCCGCGGGCGGCATGCCCACGCGGTAGCCGTCGGAGCGTCCCTCGTCCTGGACCGTCGTCATCAGCCCCGGGTGCTGGATCCTAAGCGCCATAGAGCAGCTCCTTCATCGACGCCACGGTCTCGTCCGGGCGGGCGAACCAGTCGGCAGGGGTGAACTCGAGCTCCTCGATCCGGTAGGCGAAGGAGCCTTCCTGCACGCGGGCCCGGACCTCGTCGAACTCGGGTCGCTCGATCTTGCGGTAGTTGAACAGGTCGCCCGCCCGGGGGAACGTGTAGCTGTCCCGGAAGTCCGGCAGCGTCTGAGCCGGCTGCACGATCGGCGCCGGGCACAGGCCGAACAGCTGGTAGCCACCGGCACCGTCGACGGGATAGATCGCCGAGAAGGCACCGCCCCACCCGAAGGCGCGCTCCGGGGTGAAGGTCCGCGGGCGGACGTACTTCGGGACCTCGATCTGCCGGTCCTCGGGAACCAGCTGATAGCCCCAGGGCACGGTCGGCACGAAGCCGATCATCGAGATCAGGGCCGGTGCCGAGACCATCGCGTCGATGAACTCGTCCGTGGTGGCGAAGCCGTTGAGCTCCGCCCCGAACTCCAGGTCCGTGAGGTCGGGACGCTGGTGGCGGTCGCGGAACCGCTTCACCGTCGCGGCGGTCCACTCGTCCTCGAAGAGCACCGGGATGTCCACGATCCTGGTGCGCAGGGTGATCGAGCGGAAGTCGGTGCTCTGCGCCTCGATCTCCTTGAGCTGCTCGACGAGCGCGGCAGGGTTGACCACGTCGGGGTCGAGCCGCACCATGTAGGACGCATTCGACAGGCAGATCTCCCGTACGCCGGGGACGTCGAGGTCGGCCAGGGCCCGCGTGATGACCTGGGCCTTGAGATTCACGTCGAGGCTCATCGCCTCGTCGAGCTGGACCACGATCCACTCGTCGCCGCCGTGTGTGTAGAGGGTCCCCTCCGGGGCGGTGCCGGCCGTCACGCAGTCACCGGCTCGAGCTCGGCACCGAAGTCGAGCACCGCCTGGCGGATGGCGCCGGCCACCTCGACGGCGTGGCTGCCGTCACCGTGGACACAGATGCTGCCGGCCTCCATGTCGACCATGGTTCCGGCCTCGGTCTCCACCTGCCCGGTCTCGAGGAAGCGCCGGACCTGGCTCACGGCGAACTCGACGTCGGTCTCGCGGATCTTGCGCTGGATGACGATCGTGCCGTTCTCGTCGTAGCTCAGGTCGGGGTACAGGTCCGGGACCACTGTGTGGCCCAGCTGCCTCAGGTCGTCGCAGAACGCGGTGCCGAAGGCCGGCGCCGGCCAGATGATGGCGGCGTCGGGGGCGAGCGCATGCACAGCGGCAGCGCCGGCGCGACCGGCTTCCTGGTCGTCGCGCAGGAACGCGTAGAAGGCTCCGTGCGGCTTGACGTGGTTCAGCTGCATGTCCTCGGTGTCCAGGAAGGCGCGCAGGGCACCCACCTGGTAGGTCAGGTAGGCCTCGACCTCGTCGGGGCTCAGGATGATCTTGCGCCTGCCGAAACCCTCCAGGTCGGAGTAGCCGGGGTGGGCCCCCACGGCGACGCCGTGCTCCTTGGCGAGCCGGACGGTTTGGCGCATCACCATCGGGTCGCCGGCATGGAAGCCACACGCGACGTTGGCCGACGTGATCAAGGGGAACATGTCGCGGTCGCGACCCATCTCCCAGTTTCCGTAGCTCTCGCCCATGTCGCAGTTGATGTCGATCGTCGGCATGCGAGCCACCACCCTTTCCTCGGACCGCCCGCGCGGGATATGAGGCAAGACTCGCGGATCGCGGCACCCGACACAACCGGCGGTTGCCCGAACACAACCCCCCGTTCTCGGGCATGGCCCAATAGCCGCGCGCGGTCGCGCCCGGGACCATGAGGGGACAGAGGCTGGACCGGCTCGATCGAGGAGAGCATTGATGAAATTCGGATTGGCCTTCGGAATGGTCACGCCCCAGGGCGGCACCATGACCTGGGCAGACGCCGTGTCGGACTTCATCGGGGTGGCCCCCGAGCTGGAGGAGCTCGGCTACGACTCGGTGCACGTCACCGAGCACCACTTCCAGGCCGACGGCCACAACTCCTCGCCGCTGACCGTGTTGGCCGCGGTGGCCGCGGTGACCAAGCGGCTCGAGCTGACCACCAACATCCTGCTGGCGCCTCTGTACAACCCGGTGAAGCTGGCGGAGGACACGGCGGTCGTCGACAACATCTCGCGGGGTCGGCTCCGGCTGGGCGTCGCGCCCGGCTACGTGACCGAGGAGTTCGCCGGCCTGATGGTTCCCTACGAGACGCGGGCCCGACGCTTCGAGGAGGTCCTCGACGTCCTCCAGGCGGCTTGGACGAACGAGACGTTCAGCTACGACGGCGAGTTCTTCACGATCCCGGAGACCCGGCTCACCCCACGTCCGGTCCGCCAGCCGCATCCGCCGATCTGGTACGGCGTGTCCGGGAAGCTGATGCTCAAGCGGGCCGCCAAGCGCGGCTCCCTGTGGGTCGGGTCGCCACGCCACACCATCGACGAGCTCGCCGACCACCTC
>JAOPYB010000404.1 GCA_025964835.1 Nocardioides sp.
AGCACCGGGCACCGACAGTTCCGGCCGGAAACCCTGTGGACAACAGGCTCTGGGGGTAACGACCGGGTAACGGAAATGGGGCGGTATCCACAGAAGGGCAACGGACGCTGGGGGTGAGGCGACCGGAGGCGGTGACCAAGCACCTGTACCGACGCGAACGGCGACCACGTAGCCCGGTGGTAAGGACGGGGGAGGTCGTCGCCGTGGTTTCGAGACGGTCGCTAGCGCGCCCTCCTCAACCAACGGGCGGTTGCGGTTGCCTCGTGCCTCACCGGGTCCCGACACGCCGGTCGCGACTTCGTTCCTCGCTCGCGCGGCTCGCTCGGCCACCTCCAGCGGATCCGCTGGAGGTGGCTCCGCTCAGTTCGCGTCGATCGGGATCGAGGCCACCTCGGTCGGCTTCTTGGAGCTGAAGATCGCGATCGGCACGGTCTGCCTGATCCGCTTCTCGTAGAACCGGTTCGACCCGGGGGCGGTCTGGATGTGCACGATCGCCGTGAACATCAGGTCGATGCCCCGGGTGTCGAGCGACGTGGGGCCGATCTTCTGGTTGCGCAGCTCGAAGGCACCCTTCGGCGAGGTGATGATCATGCCGTACTGCGTGGTGACCGGCTCCGGGTCGTAGGTGATGTCCTTCGCCACCTCGTCGAGGCTGTAGGGGTGCTGGGTGGCACCGCCGTCAGAGGTCCGGGTGCGGGACGTGACGCTGATGTGGCCGAGGTAGACCTTGCGCTTGGTCGCGAACCGGTCGCGGATGGCGCGGTCCAGGTCGTAGGCCTGGAACGTGAACGAGAAGAACTTGTTGCCCTTCGGGTACCACTCGTTGGTGCGCGGCGTGGACTTGGTCGGGTAGAGCGTGTAGACGAAGTCGATCCCGTTGACCTTGATGTGCGACTGGAACGTGCCGTCGCGGGTGAACTGGGAGTCGTACGGCGACGGGGTGGCGCTCGGCACCGGGGTGCTCGATGAGGTCGCGTCGTCGGAGCCGCCGGTCAGCTTGTCGAAGGCACCGCAACCGGAGAGCAGGGCCTGGAACGCGACGACGCAGACCATCACGAGGGCGGTGCGGGCGCGGGGAGAGCGGGTCATGGGGGTCTCCTGGGTGGGTCGCCCGCCGGGGAGGGGAAGCCGGCGGGTCATGCCTTGAAGCCCCGGTAGCGGCGCACCGACTTCAGGACCATCCAGACGGTCTGCAGCACGGTGATGACGCCGAGGATCGGCCAGCCGACCGACAGCAGGTCCGACGTCGTCTGGACCGGCACGTAGGTCCATGCCACACCGGCGCCGGCCAGGACCACGGCCAGGACGAGGAACGGGTACATCCAGGCCGTGCCCTTGCCGCGTTCGGCCTTGGCCTGCGCGGCCCAGTTGTCGGTCTGCTGGCGGCTGAAGAACTTCAGCCAGGCCCGCACGAAGTGACCCATCCGGATCATCATGTAGAACTCGGCCGGGAAGACGAGCAGGACGAACAGGTAGTCCTTGCGGTTGCGGAACTCCATCGAGTGCGCCACCCGGAAGTTCAGCCAGACGGCGGCCAGCGGCGGGATCACCCACCAGGCACGGAACACGAAGGCGTGGATCGTCAGCGCGCCCATGAGCAGCACGAAGAAGAGGAACCGGGTCGTCATGTTGACGACCATCGACATGTGCTCGAACCAGCGCAGCCGGAGGTTCGGGTGGAACGGCTGGCCCTTGGTGTCGCCACGCTGGCCCGGCCACATCAGGTCGATGGCGCCGAAGTTCCACTTGACCTGCTGGGCGTCGAGCGAGCGCAGGGTGTCCATGCCGCCCACGTGGGCACGCGCCCGCGCGCTGATCTTGGTGAGGTAGCCGGCGCTCTTGATCTGCAGCGAGAGCAGGGAGTCCTCGACCTCGCTGTCCTTGACCCACGGCGTGCGCTGGTGGCTCTCGCGCAGCACGTCGCGCAGCGCCTGGGTGGAGAAGATCGAGAACTGGCCGCCGAGGACGGCCATGTTGCGGCCCTTGAGCATGTTCTGCATGTTGAAGGCCGAGAACTGGGCACGCTGGCCGGCGATCAGGAACTTCGCCGTCGGGCCGTCGAGCGCGCTGTCGTCGATGCTGTAGATCGCGGAGATGCCGCCGATGCGGTCGTCGCTGGCGATCTCGTCGACGAGGTGCTGCACCGCGTCGGGCTCGGGCGTGGTGTCGCCGTCGACGCCGAGGACGTAGTCCATCGTCTCGACGAGGGAGTAGCCGTAGTTGAGCGCGCCGACCTTCTTGTCGGGGTTCTTGCCGATGTCGTGGACGTAGACCACGGTGCTCTGCTCGCCGGTGTCGGTCGAGCGCGTGTGCGGCCCGGCGTAGTGGCTGGCGATCTCGACCGAGTCGTCGGTCGTGTTGTTGATGATCACGTGGATGACGTCGGGGATCCGGGTCTGGTGGAGCAGCGAGTCCAGGACGCCGGCGATCGTCTCGCCCTCGTTGTACGCCGGGATGATGCAGCCCACCGTCGGGCGGTAGGTCGGGATCGCCTCGACCTCGCCGAGGAACTGGTCGGCGTAGGCCGAGAGGCCCGGGTCGGGCATCCGGATGTAGCGCGGGTCGGTCTGCTCGTCGGGACTGAGCTGCCGGGTGTCGTACCCCATGCCGTTCGCATTGGCGTTCACGTGGCTCGTCTCCTGTCGGGGTGAGTCCCCGTCCGAGGTCACCGTCCTGCTCCCCCAAGTGTGGAGACCCGATCTCAAGCGCGGACACAAGAAACCCGCAAGGTTCCCCCCTCATTTGTCTCAAGGGGCGCGAGCAGGCCGGGCTGACGTCAGCGGGGAAGCGCGCTGGAGCGCCAACCGCCGGGGCCGTGCGGGAGCGTGGCGCGCACCTTGCGGTGGTGCGCCTGCCACTCGGGCGCCCGTCGCGGGGCGCCCGGTGCCACGCCGCCCAACGAGGCGAGGACAGCGACCAGCGCCGCGATCTCCTCCGCGGTGGCGTCGGCGCTCACGACCCGCAGCAGTGGCACACCCCTGGCGTCCGTGGGCTCCGCCTCGTCGGCCCCGCTCACAGTCGTCATCAGAGGGGGATGTTCCCGTGCTTCTTGGCGGGCAGGATCTCCCGCTTGGAGCGGAGCAGCCGCAGCGACCGGACGATCTCGATCCGGGTCTCGTGCGGGGTGATGACCGCGTCGATGTAGCCGCGCTCGGCCGCGATGTAGGGGTTGGCGAGCGTGGTGTCGTACTCGTCGATGAGCTGGGCGCGGCGGGTCTCCACCTCGTCGTCGGAGCCGCCGTCGTCCTTGATCTTCGCCAGCTCCTTGCGGTGCACGATGTTCGCGGCCCCCTGAGCGCCCATGACGGCGATCTGGGCGGTCGGCCAGGCCACGTTGATGTCGGCGCCGAGGTGCTTGGAGCCCATCACGTCGTAGGCGCCGCCGTAGGCCTTGCGGGTGATGATCGTGACCAGCGGGACGG
>JAOPYB010000447.1 GCA_025964835.1 Nocardioides sp.
ATCCGCCCGGTGTTCAAGACCGTCGACACCTGCGCCGCCGAGTTCGCCGCCTCCACGCCGTACCACTACTCGTCGTACGACGAGGAGAGCGAGGTCGCCCCGCGCGAGAAGGAGGCGGTGATCATCCTGGGCTCCGGTCCCAACCGGATCGGCCAGGGCATCGAGTTCGACTACTCCTGCGTGCACGCGTCGCTCGCGCTCAGCGAGGTGGGCTACGAGACGATCATGGTCAACTGCAACCCCGAGACCGTGTCGACCGACTACGACACCAGCGACCGGCTCTACTTCGAGCCACTGACGCTCGAGGACGTCCTGGAGATCGTGCACGCCGAGTCGCTGGCCGGCCCGATCGCGGGCGTCGTGTGCCAGCTCGGTGGCCAGACCCCGCTCGGCCTGGCCCAGGGGCTCGAGGACAACGGCGTGACGATCGTCGGCACCTCGCCGGCCGCGATCCACCTGGCCGAGGAGCGCGGCGCCTTCGGTCGGGTGCTCGCCGACGCCGGGCTGCCGGCACCCAAGTACGGCATGGCGACCAGCTTCGCCGACGCGCACCGGATCGCCGCCACCATCGGCTACCCGGTGATGGTGCGGCCGTCGTACGTCCTGGGCGGGCGCGGCATGGAGATCGTCTACGACGACGACGCGCTCGAGGGCTACATCGGCCGGGCCACCGAGATCGGTCCCGACCACCCGGTGCTCGTCGACCGGTTCATCGACGACGCCGTCGAGATCGACGTGGACGCGATCTTCGACGGCGACGAGCTCTTCCTCGGCGGGGTCATGGAGCACATCGAGGAGGCCGGGATCCACTCCGGCGACTCGTCGTGCGCGCTGCCGCCGATCACGCTCGGGGCGGCCGAGATCCTGCGGATCCGCGAGGCCACGGAGGCCATCGCCCGCGGCGTGGGCGTGCGGGGCCTGCTCAACATCCAGTTCGCGCTGGGCTCCGACGTGCTGTACGTCCTGGAGGCGAACCCGCGGGCCAGCCGCACCGTCCCGTTCGTCTCGAAGGCCACCGCGACGCCGCTGGCCAAGGCCGCGGCGCGGGTGATGCTGGGGGAGTCGATCGCCGACCTGCGCACCGCCGGCCTGCTGCCCGCGGCGGGTGACGGCGGCACGCTGCCGGCCGACCAGCCGATCGCGGTCAAGGAGGCCGTGATGCCCTTCAACCGGTTCAGGACCCCCGACGGGCGCAACGTCGACAGCGTGCTGGGCCCGGAGATGAAGTCGACCGGCGAGGTGATGGGCTTCGACGCCGACTTCGGCACCGCCTTCGCCAAGGCGCAGGCCGCCGCGTTCGGGTCGCTGCCGACCTCCGGGAAGGTCTTCGTCAGCATGGCCAACCGCGACAAGCGACACATGATCTTCCCGATCAAGGTGCTGGCCGACCAGGGCTTCGAGATCCTCGCCACCCAGGGCACCGCCGAGGTGCTGCGCCGCAACGGCGTGCAGGCGACGATCGTGCGCAAGCACTACGAGGGCGAGGGGCCGAACGGCGAGAGGACCACCGTGGGGCTGATCCTCGCCGGCGAGATCCAGCTGGTCATCAACACCCCCAACGGCTCCGGCAGCGGGGCGTCGGCCCGGGTCGACGGCTACGAGATCCGTACTGCGGCCATCATGGCCAACATCCCCTGCATCACGACCGTGCAGGGCCTCGGCGCCGCCGTTCAGGGCATCGAGGCGATGAGGCGCGGCGACATCGGCGTGCGCAGCCTCCAGGACTGGGCGCTGCGCCGAGGGACGGGCGCGGTGTGATCGCGCCGTACCGACTGCTGTTCGACCACGTGCTCACCCGCACCGACCCGGAGCGGGCGCACCACACGGCGTTCCGCGCGATCCGCACGGTCGCCCCCGTCCTGCGTGCCCTGGACCGCCGCCCGGGCGGCTCGGTGGACGCGATGGGGCTGACGTTCCCCAACGTCCTGGGCCTCGCGGCCGGCTTCGACAAGAACGCCGTCGGGATCGACGCGCTGGCGGCGCTCGGCTTCGGCCACGTCGAGATCGGCACGGTGACGGGGGACGCCCAGCCCGGCAACCCGAAGCCGCGGCTGTTCCGGCTGCCCGCCGACCGTGCGGTCGTCAACCGGATGGGGTTCAACAACGACGGCGCCGAGGTCGTGGCCCGCCGGCTGGCCGGGCGTCGTCCGTCGACGACCGTCCTCGGCGTGAACATCGGCAAGACCAAGGTGGTCCCCGACGACGACGAGGCCGCGGTGCTCGCCGACTACGGCAAGAGCGCCCGCCTGCTGGCGCCGTACGCCCACTACCTCGTCGTCAACGTCAGCTCGCCGAACACCCCCGGCCTGCGCAACCTCCAGGCCGTCGAGAAGCTCCGGCCGCTGCTCGAGCATGTGCGCCGCACCGCCGACGAGGTGACGCCCGCGCGGATCCCGCTGCTGGTCAAGATCGCCCCCGACCTCAGCGACGACGACGTCCTCGCGGTCGCCGACCTCGCCGCCGCGGTCGGTCTCGACGGCATCATCGCCACCAACACGACGATCTCGCGCGAGGGCCTCCGCACACCGGCAGCGTCGGTCGAGGCGGCCGGGGCCGGTGGCCTGTCCGGCGCCCCGCTGACCGCCCGCTCGCTCGAGGTGATGCGCCTGCTCCGCGGCCGGGTCGGTGCCGGGCTCACGCTGGTCGGCGTCGGCGGCATCACCACCGTCGACGACGCGCGGGCGCGCCTGGCCGCCGGGGCCACCCTGCTCCAGGGCTACAGCGCCTTCGTCTACGAGGGTCCGCGGTGGCCGACCCGGATCGTCCGCGGGCTGGCCGCGCCGTGAGCATACCCACGACCACGACCACGACCACCGCCGCCCGGACCCCCCTGCACGTCACCGCCGAGGTGCTGTCGGTCAAGAAGGTCGGCGCCTACCATCACCTGACGCTGGTCGCGCCCGGCATCCCCGAACGCTTCCGGCCGGGCATGTTCGTCGCGGTCTCGGTCGGCGGTGAGGTCGCGCAGTCGCGCCTGGCCCGCCGGTCGTTCTGGATCCACCGGGTCAAGCCGGTCGGCGGCTACGGCGCCACCATCGAGCTGGTCGTCGAGGCCGTCGGCGTGGGCACCCGGTGGCTGACTGGCCTGGCTCCCGGCGCCCGCGTCGAGATGACCGGACCGCTCGGCCGCCCGTTCGCGCTGCCGCAGGAACCGGTCGCCTGCCTCCTCGTCGGCGAGGGGTACGCCGCCGCACCGCTCTTCCCGCTGGCCGAGCGGCTCCGCGAGCGGGGGTGCGCGGTCACGCTGGTCGTGGCCGGGGCGGACGAGGCGCACCTCCTGTCGGCCCTCGAGGCCCGGCGCTCGGCCCGGGCGGTCACGGTCGTGACCGCCGACGGCTCCGTGGGCAGCCGGGGCCGGGTGGCCGACGTGCTCGACGAGGTCCTGACCCGCTCCGGCGCCGAGGTCGTCTACGCGGCCGCACCGCTGGGGACCCTGCACGCCGTGGCCGTGGCGGCCGAGGCGCACGGTGCGTGGAGCCAGACCGCCGTCGAGCAGCCGCTGACCTGCGGCACGGGCCTCTGCCAGGGCTGCGCCGTGCCCGTCGTCGGCGAGGACGGCGTCGCCCGCCTGGTCCGTGCCTGCGTCGACGGACCGGTCTTCCGTGGCGACCGGGTCCGCTGGGTGGAGCTGATCGGGGAGGAGCCGTGACCGTCACCGACCCCGGCGCCGCCGCTGTGGAGCTCGCCGGCCTGACCCTGGCCAACCCGGTCCTGGTCGCCTCGGGCTGCGGAGGCACCGGCCGCGAGCTCGCGGCGTACGGCCCGCTCGCCGACCTCGGCGGCTTCGTCACCCGCTCGATCTCGCTCAACGCCAGGCCCGGCGGCCCGTTGCCCCGGATCGTCGAGACACCGTCCGGGCTGCTGCACGCCGTGGGCATGCAGAACCCCGGCCTCGACCACTTCCTGGCCACCGAGCTGCCCTGGCTGGCCCAGCAGGGCACCCGCGTCGTGGTCTCGATCGTGGGCGGCTCGCTGGGGGAGTACGCCGAGCTGGCGCGCCGGCTCGGTCGCTCACCGGGCGTCTCCGCGATCGAGGTCAACCTCTCCTCCCCGGACGCACCCGGGACCGGTGTCTTCGACGTCCGCGAGCCGTTCCACGCCGCCAGCGTCGTCGCCGCCGTGCACCGCGACCTGCCGCGCGGGATACCGGTGCTCGCCAAGATCCGCACGGACGTGGTCCGCGTCGTCGAGTCGGCACGCGGGGTCCTGGACGCCGGGGCCGACGCGGTCGTCGTCGGCAACGCCCTCCCGGCCGCCATGCCCGACGGACGCCCAGCGGGGCTCAGCGGGCCGGCCGTCCGGCCACTGGCACTGCGCTGCGTCACCGAGGTGCGCGAGCAGCTGCCCGAGGCCCAGCTGGTCGGCGCGGGCGGCATCGCGTGCGCCGACGACGTGCGCTCGTTCCTGGCCGCCGGTGCGGTCGCCGTCCAGATCGGCACCGCCCTCCTGCATGACCCCACCGCTGCCGCGCGCGCCGTGGCCGACCTCCGAGGAGCACCATGACCACCCCGTTCGGAGCCCGCCTGCACGAAGCGATGGCCGCCCGCGGCCCGCTCTGCGCCGGGATCGACCCGCACGCGGCGCTGTTGCACGAGTGGGGTCTCGACGACGACGTGGCCGGGCTCGAGCGCTTCGCCCTGACGGCGGTCGAGGGGCTGGCCCCGCACGTGTCGGTCGTCAAGCCCCAGTCCGCGTTCTACGAGCGCTTCGGCAGTCGCGGCATCGCGGTGCTCGAGCGGGTCGTCGTCGAGTCCCGCGCGGCCGGTGCCCTGGTGCTGCTCGACGTGAAGCGCGGTGACATCGGCACCACCTCGCAGGCGTACGCCGACGCCTACCTGGACCCGTCCTCCCCGCTGGCCTCCGACGCCATCACCGTCAGCCCCTACCTCGGCTTCGGCTCGCTCGACCCGATCCTCGACACGGCCCGCACCCACGGCGCCGGCGTCTTCGTCCTCGCCCTCACCTCCAACAAGGAGGGCCCGGAGGTCCAGCACGCCCGGGTCGCCGACGGGGACGGCGGCGGCACCGTCGCCGGCCGGGTGCTCGACCGCCTGCGGGCCCTCAACGACGGGGCAGAGCCGCTGGGCTCCTTCGGTGCCGTCGTCGGGGCGACCATCGGGGAGACCGCCGAGGACCTCGACATCGGCGGCCCCCTGCTCGCGCCCGGCTACGGCGCCCAGGGTGGCACCGTCGACGACATCCGGCGCATCTTCGGTGTGGCCGCGCGGGCCGTCCTGCCGAGCTCGTCGCGAGAGCTGCTGCGCTCCGGCCCCGACGTACGCGCCCTGGGCGACGCCGCCCGCCGTGTCAACGACGAGCTCGCGGGACTGCGCGGATGAGGCGGGGCGTCATCGTGGTCGCGCTGGTGCTGCTGCCGCTCACCGGCGGGTGCGGCGGGGACTCCACGGACGACTACTGCTCCGCGGTCAAGGACCACCAGGCGGCGCTCACCGAGATCGTCTCCGGGACCGGGCAGGACTCCCTGATCAAGGGACTCGACATCTTCCGGGACCTCCAGGCCAAGGCGCCCTCGGACATCACCGACGAGTGGCAGCAGGTGGTGAGCCGGATCGAGGCGCTGGACGCCGCGCTGAGCGACGCCGGCGTCGACCCCGCGACGT
>JAOPYB010000489.1 GCA_025964835.1 Nocardioides sp.
GGCGGCCAGACCGACATCGAGGACGGCCTCCTGCTCTGCTCCTGGCACCACCACCGCGCCCACGACCCCACCTACGACACCAGCCGGATGCCCAACGGAGACATCCGCTACGCCAGGCGGACATAGACCCGCCGAAGCCGCTTCCGCGGGGTCACCGCTCCACCCGTCGGTGTCACACTGTTCCGGTGACCGAGGACTTCGTGATCGCGCGCAACCCGGACGGCGATTCGACGCTGCCCTACCTGCTGCGGATCCCGTTGGGCCCGCAGGGTGTGATCCTCAAGGCGCGGGACACCTGGCCGCGCACCAGCAAGATCTACTGTCACCGCGTCGGGGAGTGGCCGGACGAACCCGAGGTGGTCGAGCGCGTGCGGGTGCGCAGCTGTGAACGTCGCGGTGCCGCGATCGACCTGGTGCTCGACCGCGGGCGCGAGAATCGCTCCCAGTTGGTCTTCGCCCGCGTGAAGGGTGGGCGCCAGGCGATCTTCTGGCAAACCTCCCGGACCGCCAAGCAGGCCCGGCCAGCGGTTTCCCTCCCGACGGCGCGCGCTAGCGGGATCCCCGACCTCGACATCGTCGTCGACACTCACGAGCGGTACGCGTGGACGTTCGGGGATCAGCAGGTCCGCCTCTCGCGGGGCGCGCTCGCGGCCGGTGACTACGGAATCGTGCGCCACAACACCCTGCTGGCCACCGTCGAGCGCAAGTCCCTGGCCGATCTGGTCGGCTCGCTGACGACGGGGCGGTTGCGCTACCAGCTCGCCGAGCTCGCCGCCGTCCCCAGGGCTGTCGTCGTGGTGGAGGACCGCTACTCCTCGGTCTTCCGGCTCGAGCGAGTGCGGCCCTCGATCGTCGCCGACGGCCTGGCCGAGTGCCAGGTGCGCTGGCCGATGGTGCCGATCGTGTTCGGCGAGACGCGCAAGCTCGCCCAGGAGTGGACCTACAGGTTCCTTGCCGCCGCGGTGCACGGGACCGCCGAGGAGCGAGCGGGCGAACTCGCCGTACGTTCGCTCGCCGCAGCCTCGGCCCTCGCCCCCGCGCCGCCCACCGCAGCGGCCGTCCGCCTGTGGGCGAAAGAGGCTGGTCACCCCGTCTCCGACCGCGGCCGCGTCTCGCGCGAGCTCAACGAGGCCTACCTGGCGGCACGAGACGCCTGAGGGCCCGAACTCCACAAGTGGTCCACACCACTCGAGGAACACCGGTCACACAGGTGACCTTTGGGCCGGCGCGACGTTGAACGTGTGCGTCGCCCGCTCCGGGAGGTGGGCGGCGCGCTCTCGGGAGTCACATCGTGGTCGTGCCTGGGGGATGAGCCGCATGCCGGAACCGCTGGTGGTCAGCGACAGCGAGCTGCTCGAGCGCGTCTACGCGGGGGACGTCGCGGCCCGGGAACGCCTCCTCGACCGGCACCGCAGCGCGGTCGCGATCCTGCCCAAGCGGGCGCCGTACTTCTTCGTCGACGCGTCCGGCCGGGCGGCCCTGTGGTGGGTGCCCGAGCCGGGTCGGCCGCGCCTGCCGTTCCGGGTCGTGTGGCTCGCGCTGCGGGCGCGGGGAGACGTGCCCGCCGACGCGCCCGAGGAGCACGAGGCGGTCTGGTCCGCGTACGTGGCGCTGACGCCGCCGCAGCGGCTCGCGGTCTGGCACCGCGAGGTCGAAGGGCAGAGCGCGTACGAGATCGGCCGGCACCTCGGCCTCGGTGAGGCGCGGACCTTCGACCTGCTGGCGGCCGCGACGGGCGAGCTCGTCGCCGCGGTGGGGGAGGAGGCTGCGGGTGGCCTGCGTACGGCGCTCGCGGAGGTCGTGCTCGGTCCGTCGGCCGGCGACTACCTGGCCCGGCGTCCACGGGCGGCGCGGGTGCTCGCGCCCGAGGTGCCGCGCACGGGGCGGGTCAGGCCGTTGGCCGGATCGCTCGCGGCCCTCGCTGTCGTCGCGATGGTGCTCGCACTCGTGAGCCCGGTGGTTGGTCCGGCGCCCGACCGTGGTCCCACCGAGGCGGCGCCGGTGCCGGGCGGCGCGGTCTTCCGGCCGATCCGGCAGAGCGAGGTCCCGCGGCCGGCGGCGGTGGGAGCGAGCGTTCCGCGGCCGAGCGCGCCCGGCCCCTCGGTGGCGGGGGCGGACGGCCCGGGCGACCCCGGGCCGCCGCAAGAGACGCCACCGCCGGGCACCGACCCCGGACCCGGCGCCCCCGAGCCGCCCCCGGCCGCTCAGCAGCCCGTCGACGTGCAGGTCACGCCGGCCGGCGCGCACGTCGTCGTCGACCCGGTGGTCGTGGACCCCGTGGTCGTCGACGTACCGCTGCCGGTGGTGCCGGGCCTCGGGTGACGTCGGCGGTGGCCCGGCGGGGTTTCGTCGACGCTCGCTGGCGCTCGCCGCTCAGCCACCGGGAGCTCCCCTTGGACGGGTCGTTTAGGTTGTCCGGCATGCCCCTGGACCCGCAGCTCGCCGCCATGCTGGAGTTCCTCGCTTCGGCCGGCTACCCGCCGCTGCACGAGGGGACGCCGGAGGCCGCGCGCAGGGGGTTCCGGGCGATGAGCGTCGACCTGGTCAAGCCCGAGGACGTCGTACCGGTCGGCTCGGCCGAGGAGGTCGACGTGGCCGGGCGGGCCGGGCGGCTCTACCGGCCCGAGGGCGACGCGGGCCCGGTGCTCGTCTACTTCCACGGCGGTGGCTTCGTCATCGGCGACCTGGACACCCACGACCAGTCGTGCCGCCGGTTCTGCCGCGACGCGGAGGTGTCGGTGCTGTCGGTCGACTACCGGCTCGCCCCGGAGCACCCGTTCCCGGCCGGCGTCGAGGACGCGCTGGCGGCCGTCCGCTGGGCGGTCGAGAACCTCGACGTGGAGCAGGTGGCCGTCGGCGGCGACAGCGCCGGCGCCAACCTGGCCACCATCTGCGCGCAGGAGCTGCCGGAGCTCGTGTCCGCGCAGGTGCTGGTCTACCCGACCGTCCACCCCTTCGGCGACTACCCGTCCCGCACCGAGAACGCCACCGGCTACTTCCTCGAGCAGCCGACGATGGAGTGGTTCTTCGGGCACTACACCGGCGGCGGCGAGCCGCTCGAGGACGACGTGCGCCTCTCCCCGCTGCTGGCCGACCTCACCGGTCTCGCGCCGGCGCTCGTCGTCACCGCCGAGCTCGACCCGCTCCGCGACGAGGGCGAGGCGTACGCCGCCAAGCTCGCCGAGGCCGGCGTGGCCGTCGACACCGTGCGCTACGACGCGATGATCCACGGGTTCCTCGACATGGGCCCGTTCAGCCCGGCCGCCGCGGCCGCCGTCGACGACCTCGTCGCGCGGACGCGGAAGCTGCTGCACCGCTAGGCAGGGCGACCGCTCGTGTTGCGCGGCCGTTCACGCCGTCGTGGGACGCCGCTCACCGGGCCCGGCCACGCTCGAGGCATGGTGATGATCTGGCTCCTGCTGGCCCTGGCCTTCGTGTGGGGCATCGCGCTGCTGCCCCCGTCCGTGATCGAACGCACCCGCAAGCTGCTGCACAGCAGCTGACCCGGCGCTCAGCCCGCGCCGCAGAGCACGAAGTCGACGAGGACCCGGACCCGCTCGGCGATGTCCTCGTCGCTGAGCCGACGGCTGTCGCCGGACAGGCCCAGGGTCTGCATGATCACGGCGCCGTAGAGGCAGTCGGCGAGCGCGTCCTTGCGGACGTCGGGACCCAGGTCCCCACGGGCGGCCCCCCGGGCGAAGATGACCGAGGCCCCGCTGTGGTGGAGCTCGGTGACGGCGTCGGTGAACCGGCCCAGCGGCTCGGGTGCCCCGGCCGCGTCGACGGAGATCCTCAGCGTCGCCCAGCCGATCGGGTCGAGCAGGTAGCGGAACAGGTTGCCCGCCAGGCCCTCCAGGTCGCCCCGGAACGACCCGGTGTCGACGTCCTCGATCACCCCGCTGCGGGCGCCCACCGCGGCGGTCAGCAGGGAGTCCTTGTCCTGCCAGCGCAGGTAGACCGTCGACTTGCCGACGCCGGCCCGCCGCGCCACCGCGTCCATCGTGAAGCCCGCCCAGCCGCGCTCGCCGTACTCCTCGAGCGCCGCGTCGAAGATGCGCTCCTCGGCGCCGGCCTTGCGGGGACGGCCGCGGGCCTTGCGGGCCAGTGGCTCGGGAGATGCCATCTGTCGATTGAACCACCACCCGGGGCCGCTGGGGGCCACTCGTGGACGGCTACTCTCGAACGCGTGTCCCTCCCCATGACGGCCCGATGACGTCCTCGCAGGGCTGGTTCGACCGCAACACCCACCACTGGGACGACTGGACGCTCGACGCCCTCGTGGCCGCCCGCGGCGACACCCGGGTCAGCCTCGTCGTGCCCGCCCGCAACGAGGCCGCGACCGTCGGCGACGTCGTCACCCGAGTCCGCGAGGCCCTCGTCGACACGGTGTCGCTGCTCGACGAGATCGTCGTCATCGACTCCGACTCCACCGACGACACCTACGACGTCGCGACCGACGCGGGCGCGGTCGTGCACCGCTCGTCGGAGATCCGCCCCGACCTGGGCTCGTTCCCGGGCAAGGGCGAGGCGATGTGGAAGTCGCTCTTCGTCACCACCGGCGAGGTGCTCGTGTTCATGGACGCCGACCTCGTCGACTGGGACACCCACTTCGTGCCCGGCCTGCTGGGCCCGCTGCTGACGCGTCCGGAGGTCGACCTCGTCAAGGGCTTCTACGAGCGGCCGATGCTGGACGGCGCGGAGGCCGGCTCGCTGGACGGTGGCCGGGTGACCGAGCTGGTCGCGCGCCCGCTGATCGCGCTGGAGTTCCCCGCGCTCGCGGGCCTGGTGCAGCCGCTCGCGGGGGAGTGGGCCGTGCGGCGCTCGCTCTTCGAGTCCCTGTCCGTGCCGACCGGGTACGCCGTCGAGCTCGCCGCCCTCGTCGACACGCTCAGCAGCCACGGGGTCGACGCGATCGCGCAGGTCGACCTCGGCCGCCGCGCCCACCGGCACCAGGACCTGCTCGACCTCGGTGCGATGGCGACCCAGATCCTCGCGGCCATGGTGGCCCGGCGTGGTCTCGACAGGCTCGACCACCGAGAGGGTGCGCTCGACCACCGAGAGGGTGCGCTCGACACACCGGAAGGGGTGGCGCTGCGCCAGTACCGGCCCGTCGACGGGCGGATCGCGCCGGCCGACCGCGTCGTACCCGTCGGGGAGCGACCGCCGGCCGCGCGCGTGGCGACGCCGGCGGTGGCCGGATGACGCTCAAGCTCGGCCGCCACGAGTTCGCCGACGACGCCACGCTGATGATGGCGATCGTCAACCGCACCCCCGACTCCTTCTACGACCAGGGCGCCACCTGGACCGAGGGCAAGGCGTTCGAGCGCGTCGCGCAGGTCGTCGCGCAGGGTGCCGAGATCGTGGACATCGGCGGCATCAAGGCCGCACCCGGCGCCGAGGTCGACGTCGAGGAGGAGAAGGGACGCATCGTCGAGCTCGTCGCGCGCGTCCGGGAGGCATTCCCCGGCCTCGTCATCTCCGTCGACACCTGGCGCGCCGCCGTCGGGGAGGCGGTCTGCCGGGCCGGCGCCGACGTGCTCAACGACGCCTGGGGCGGCGCCGACCCGGAGCTCGTTGACGTCGCCGCGTCGTACGACGCCGCCATCATCTGCACCCACACGGGCGGCGTCACGCCGCGGACCCGGCCCCACCGGATCGAGTACGACGACGTCGTGGCCGCCGCGATCGCCGACACCGTCGCCTACGCCGAGCGTGCCGTCGCCGCCGGCGTCGACCCGCGGAGCGCGGTGATCGACCCCGCCCACGACTTCGGCAAGAACACCTTCCACTCCCTCGAGCTCACGCGTCGGCTCGGCGAGATGGTGGACACCGGGTGGCCGGTGCTGGTCTCGCTGTCCAACAAGGACTTCGTCGGCGAGACCCTCGACCTGCCCGTCGGGGAACGGCTCCTGGGCACCCTGGCCGCCACCGCGGTCTGCGCGATGGCCGGGGCGCGCATCTACCGGGTGCACGAGGTCGTCGAGACCCGGCAGGTGGTCGACATGGCGTGGACGATCGCCGGGCGCCGGCCGCCGGCTCGCGCGATCCGGGGGCTGCAGTGAGCGCGCCACCGGGTTTCGAGACGGTTGCTGCGCAACCTCCTCAACCTCCTCGACCAGCGGGGAGAGTCGTGCTGGTGCCGGGGGTGCTGGCGCTGCTGCCGGAGTACGCCGGCCTCGTCGACCCGGTCGCCGAGCTGCGGGCCGCGTGCCTGGCGGCCTTGGCGTGGCTGGGCGACGGCGTTGTGGTCGTTGCCGACGCCCAGGGTGCTCGCGTGGCGGTGGCGCTGCTCGCGGCGACCGGTCATTTCGGCGCGATTGCGCCGGAAGGACAGCCGGCGGACGCGTCGTACCTCGTGGTGGCCAACGGGAGCGCCCGGCGGAGCGAGAAGGCTCCCGGCCACCTCGACGAGCGTGCGTTCGAGTTCGACCAGGCGGTGGGCACGGCGCTCCGGGCGCCGGATCCCGCCGCGCTGGCGAGGGTCGACGCCTCTCTGGGTGAGGAGCTGCTCGCCGGCCACGTCGCCGGCCTGCACGCGCTCGGAGAGCTCCTGACCAGCGAGCACCACACCGTGAGCGTTGACTACGACGACGACCCGTTCGGGGTGCAGTACTGGGTGATGAGGTGGACATGCGAGTCCTGATCGGCGACGACGAGGGCCAGCGTGGCGGCGGGGGCGACCTCACCGACGACGACCTCGTCGCGCTCTACGCCGCACCGAGGACCCCGTGGTTCCGCGTGAACATGGTGAGCACCCTCGACGGCTCGGCCACCGGCGCCACGGGGCGCACCGGTGAGATCAACAACGCCGCCGACAAGCGGGTCTTCCACCTGCTGCGCCGGATGGCCGACGTGATCGTCGTCGGCGCCGGGACCGCGCGCGCCGAGGGCTACGGGCCGGCCCTCCGGCCCACGGTGCTGGTCAGCCGCAGCGCCGAGGTGCCCGAGGCGCTCCGCCGTGCCGAGCCCGGCCGCGTGCTGATGGCGACCGTCTCCCATGCCGAGCGGCTCGACGAGGCGCGCGCCCTCCTCGGCGACGAGCACGTCCTCGTCCTGGGCTCGCACCGCGTCGACCTCGGCGGGCTGCGCGCCGCCCTCGTCGCCCGCGGCCACCGCAGCCTGCTGGGGGAGGGCGGCCCGCACCTGCTGCGCGACCTGCTCGACCGGGGTGTCGTCGACGAGCTCGCCGCCACGGTCGTGCCGCGCCTGGTCGCCGGCACGCACCCGCGGATCACCGACGGACCGCCGCTCGACGTACACCTGCGCCTGCACCTGCTGCTCGAGCACGAGGGCACCCTGCTCGGCCGCTGGCTCGTCTGAGGGCACCGGCGCCGCCCACGATTCCGGAACGATCCGAAATCGTGACGCCCGGTGAGAGACAAGGCGCTCCCGACCTCTTAAAGTGCGAGGGTCCCGCGCTTTCCCATGCCGCGGGGAATGAGGGAGATTCATGTCTCGTCCACTCCATCGTCTCGCGGCCGCCGTGGCCGTCGTGCTCGCTGCGGGGGTCCTCCCCGCGTTCAGCACCACGAACGCCGGCGCCGCCCCCGACGACACCATGTTCAGCCCGGCCCCCAGCGTCCAGCCCACCGGCTCGAGGGTGCGGATCAGCCCCGACAGGTTCACCGCCGTCAAGGTCGACCTCGGCCAGGTCCGCAGCGCCCTCGGCAGCGCCCCCCGCGTCGGCTCCGGCTCGGCGGTGACGTTCCGCGTCCCCACCCCGACCGGTGGCACTGAGCGGTTCGCCGTCCAGCGCACCCAGCGGATGCAGCCGAAGCTGGCCGCCGCCCACCCCGAGATCTCGACGTACGCCGGCCGATCGCTCGACCACGCCGGCACCACCATCGCGATGGACGTGACGCCGATGGGCTTCCACGCCTCCGTCCGCGGGCCCCAGGGCCAGCGCGCGTGGTACGTCGACCCGGCGTACAACAAGCTCGGCACGACGACCCACCTCAGCTACTACGGCGGCAATGTCCCGCGGGCCGAGAACACCTTCGTGGAGCGCGAGACCCGCGACATCAAGACGGCCGTCGCCCAGCGCAGCACCGGTGACTCGACGGCGCCCGGCGGGCTCGTGAAGCAGCGGATCTTCCGCCTCGCGCTCACCTCCGACCCGGCGTACGCCGAGTACTTCGCGCCCGGCGCCGACGACACGACCTCCAACTCCGTCGTCCTGGCCGAGAAGGTCACGCTGATCAACCGCGTGAACCAGATCTACAACGACGACATGGCGATCAACCTCCAGCTCGTCAACGACGAGGACAAGCTGAACCTCAACACCGACGCCAAGGCGACCGGCGCGGACGGCCCCTGTGGCGCGCACCCGTGCTTCGACCCGCCGTCCGGTGACCCCGACGAGAACTCGCCCGACCACGTGTTCGGCCAGCTCGACTTCTGCGGCGTCGGCACCCTGGGCCGCAACCGCGTGGTCCTCGGCCAGCTCATCGGCGCCGACAACTACGACATCGGCCACATCGGGCTCGGCGTCAACGGCGGCGGTGTCGCCTACCTCGGCGTCGTCGGCTGGGACTACAAGGGCGGTGGCTGCACCGGCCTCCCGCAGCCCGAGGGCGACTTCTTCGCGATCGACTACGTCGCGCACGAGATGGGTCACCAGTTCGGCGGCA
>JAOPYB010000527.1 GCA_025964835.1 Nocardioides sp.
TGCTGAGCTCGCACATCCTCGCCGAGGTGCAGCAGGTCTGCACGTCGGCCACGATCATCGGCAACGGGCGGCTGCTGGCCAGCGGCCGGGTCGACGACCTGATCGGCGCCGGCACGTCGTACCGCCTCCTGGTGCCGGACCCGGTCGCGGCCGAGCGGGTGCTCGCCGAGGGCGGCTTCGTGGTCCGGGCCGACGGCGACGCGCTGACGGTCGACTGCGACCGCTCGCCGGCCGACATCACCCGGCTGCTGGCGGGCGCCGGCATCTACCTCTCGGAGCTCACGCCCCTGCGGGCCGACCTGGAGACGGTCTTCCTCGAGCTCACCGCCGGGGACACGCTGGGCCGGGAGGGGGGCCGATGATCCGCCTGCTGCGCGTCGAGCTCGTCCGGTTCCGCTGGCGCCGCGCGGTGCTGCTCCTCGTCGCGGCCGCCGTCATCGTCCCCACGGTGATCTTCGCCGCCACCGCGTGGAACACCCGGCCCGTGTCCGGCGCGGAGCTGCAGCAGATCCAGCAGCAGGTGAAGGAGGACGCGAGCTCACCGTCCTACCAGCGCCAGGTCCGTCGGTGCGTCGACCATCCGCAGCGGTACGGCGCCGCCGGCGAAGCGGACGTCCAGGCCGCCTGCGAGGACCGGGTCCTGCCCCAGGTCGAGTGGTACACCGGCCGGTCCCCGCTGGACCTCGACAACGAACGCAGGGCCGGCTCCGGGTTCGCGGTGTCGATCGTGCTCACGATGCTGCTCCTCCTCCTCGGTACGACGTTCGTCGGCCACGACTGGAACAGCGGTTCGATGAGCAACCAGCTGCTCTTCGAGCCACGACGGCTGCGGGTGTGGGCGGCCAAGGGCGCCGTGGTCCTGCTCGCCGGGACCGTGGTCGCCGGCGTGGTGCTGCTGGCCTACTGGACGGGGCTGTGGCTGGTCGCCGAGCACCGCGACGTCGTCATCCGAGACGGCGCCGTGTCGGCCGCCTACCACCAGGCGTTCCGCGCAGCGCTGCTCGGCGGGTTCGCCGGCCTGGGGGGCTACGCGCTGACGATGCTGTTCCGCAGCACGGTCGCGACCCTCGGCGTGCTCTTCGCGGTGTCGATCGCCGGCCCGCTGCTGATCACGATCCTGAACTTCCCGGGCGGGCAGAAGCTGATGCCGCAGAACAACTACGGCGCGATCATGGTCGACCATTTCTCGTTCACCGACTACGACAGCGAGGCCTGCCAGCAGGAGCAGATGCGCGGCGAGGACGGCGCGTCCTGCCAGGTGCAGATGTCCAAGACCCGCGGCACCCTCTACTTCGGCAGCCTGCTGCTGCTCGCCGGGGTGCCGTCCGTGCTGTCGTTCCGGCGCCGCGACGTGCCGTAGGAGACCGTCAGCCGATCGTCATGGCGAGCTTGTCGGGGGCGCCGCCGCCGATGCTCTTGACGTGCACGTCGAACGGCACCTGCTTGACGGTGATCTTGACCTGGACGCTCTCGCCCGGGCCGAGGGTGATCGTGCCGCTGTCCACCGTCGCCGCACCCTCGGGATCGACGGAGATCTGGTAGCCGTCGGGCAGCCTGCCGAGGTTGGTGAGCCGCTCGGTCAGCGTGTCGCCGGGCTTGCCCGTCTCGGGTCCCTCCAGCACGGAGGCGAAGGGGCTGTCGGCGGTGGAGGTGCCCGCGCCGGGATCGGCCGTCGTGCCCGGGTTCTCGTCGCCGGAGCAGGCGGTCAGCAGGGTGCCGGACAGGACGAGCGAGAGGGCCGCCAGGGTGTGCCGCGAGCGTGGAGTCTTCATGGTGCCCCGACGGTATCCCGCACCCGGTCGGAGCGAATTGGGCGGCCCTGCGCTCCGGCGTACAGTTGGCCGACGTGACTCAAGCTCCCGCATCCACGGACGGTCTGGCCCCCAACGGTCTGGCACAGGGCCGCAAGCTCCTGCGTCTCGAGGTCCGCAACGCGGAGACCCCGATCGAGCGCAAGCCGGCGTGGATCAAGACCCGCGCGAAGATGGGTCCCGAGTACAAACAACTCCAGAACCTCGTGAAGTCCGAGGGCCTGCACACGGTGTGCCAGGAGGCGGCCTGCCCCAACATCTTCGAGTGCTGGGAGGACCGCGAGGCGACGTTCCTCATCGGGGGCGACCAGTGCACGCGCCGCTGCGACTTCTGCCAGATCGACACCGGCAAGCCGCAGCCGCTCGACCGCGACGAGCCCCGCCGGGTGGCCGAGTCGGTGCAGAAGATGGAGCTCCGCTACGCCACGATCACCGGCGTCGCCCGCGACGACCTGGAGGACGGCGGGGCCTGGTTGTACGCCGAGACGGTGCGCGCGATCCACGAGCTCAACCCGGGCACCGGCGTCGAGAACCTGATCCCGGACTTCAACGGCAAGCCCGACCTGCTGCGCGAGGTCTTCGAGTCGCGTCCGGAGGTGCTTGCGCACAATGTCGAGACGGTGCCGAGGATCTTCAAGCGGATCCGGCCCGCGTTCCGCTACGAGCGCTCCCTCGACGTGATCACCCAGGCCCGCGACTTCGGCCTGGTGACCAAGTCCAACCTGATCCTGGGCATGGGCGAGACCCGCGAGGAGATCCACCAGGCGCTGCGCGACCTGCACGGCGCGGGCTGCGAGCTGATCACGATCACCCAGTACCTCCG
>JAOPYB010000542.1 GCA_025964835.1 Nocardioides sp.
CCCGCCGCCTGAGCGCGGCCGCGAGAAATCCGGGGCGCACCTGCAACAAACCCGCCTCACGGGGCGTGAGTCGTGCATGGATGTGGGGGTGACGGACTCGCCGGCGGGCCGGCCGACAGCGGAGCGCCCGACGCGCGCGAGCTCTCGTTCGACGCGTGGGTCGAGGTCCGGGTGCCAGCGCTGCTGCGCTTCGCCTACCTCGTCACCGGCTCCCAGCACGCCGCGGAGGACGCCGTGCAGACGGCGCTGACCCGGGCGTGCGAGCGCTGGCCACGCGTGCGGCGTACGACGAATCCCGACGCCTACGTGCGTCGGATGGTCGTCAACGCCCACGTGTCCGGCTGGCGCCGGGCCGGGCGCCGCGAGCTGAGTGTTGCGGACGTGCGTGACACGGCCACCCCCGCCGACACCGCCGAGGGGCTCGCGACCGCGGACGCCGTCTGGCGGGTCTGCGCCGGGCTGCCGCGCCAGCAGCGGGCGGCCGTGGTGCTGCGCTTCTACGAGGACCTCGACGACGCCGAGATCGCCACGATCCTCGGCTGCGCGCAGGTCACCGTCCGCTCCCACGTCCACCGCGCGCTCGCCGCGCTGCGGGCCGAGCTCGACCGACAGGAGCAGACCGATGACTGACGACCACGACCTGGAGCGGGTGCTCCGTGCCGGCCTGGAGCGACGGGCGCGGGACGTCGACACCGACGCCCCTGTCGCCGACCGGGCCCGGACGTCCGCACGCCGTCAGCGCCGGGGCCGGGTCGCGGCAGGAGTGGCCGCCCTGGCCGTGGCTGCCGTGGCCGTCACCGCGGTGGTCGTCGACAGGTCGGACCACCCGCACGAGGACGGCGGCTCGCTGGTCACGGACGGGGGCTCCGACGGGCCGACGCCGACCCAGTGGCGCACGGAGTCCTGGCACGGCGTCCAGGTCGACGTCCCCGCCGACTGGGGCTGGGGCACGGCTCCCTCCACGCTCGCCAGGGGCGGCCCTGACTTTCCGGTCTTGTGCGGAGGTCCAGGCGCCAAGGTCACCGCGGACGGCAGGGAGCTCGTGCGCACCGACGTGTCGCTCCCGTACGTCGGCCGTCCGATCGAACTCTCCGACCTGTGCACGGGTGGCGACCCGCGCGCACACCGAAAGGCGCCGTACGTCTGGCTGGGGGCCAACCTCGACCCGGGCACAGTCCAGCTCGCGGACGGCTACGTCCAGGAGACACGGGTGGTCGACGGCACCACGGTCACGGTCGGCGCCCGCGACGCGGACCTGCGCCAGCGGATCCTCGACTCGGCGACGGGTGGCGAGGTCTGTCCGGCCCGGCTGGAGGAGCGCCCGAGGGTCGAGTCGATGCTGACCGAGGGCATGGGTGACGTCAGCTCGATGACGGTCTGCGCCTACCGCCGAGGCGGCGCCGGGTACGACCTCGTGTACGCCGCCGAGCTCGGCCCCGAGGCGGGCAACGCCTTCCACGACGCCGTGTACGCGGGGACGGACGAGGAGCTGGACGCCACCGACGAGTGCGCGTCGAGCCCGCCGGCTGACGAGTACGTCGTGTTGACCCTCACCGGTGACGACCCCATGGGCGACCAGCCGGTCACCCAGGACTTCGTCGTCGACCTCGGCTGCTCTGGCATCGAGAACGCCCCCGGCCACTTCACGACCATGCGGGTCGACGACGTGGCGCCGTGGGCGACGGGCGGGATCCGCGTGGTCCTCGGCTACTTCATCGGCGGTCTCGGCTAGAGCTTCCTACCGGGCGTCCTGACGGCGGATGAAGACCTCCTTGGTGAGCAGCAGGATCGCGGCGGCGGTGGGAATCGCGAGCAGCGCGCCGACGACGCCGAGCAGGCCGGCGCCGACGAGGGCGGCGATCACGATCACCGCGCCCGGGATGTCCACCGAGCGCGACATCACGCGCGGGTAGATCACGTAGTTCTCGAGCTGCTGGTAGACGACGTAGAAGATGATGCAGGCGACGCCGATCTTGGGATCGGTCGCGAACGCGATCGCGGTGACCAGCACGGCGCCGATGGTGGCGCCGATCATCGGGATCACGTCGAGCAGCGCGACGACGAACGCCAGCGCGACGGCGTACTCGCCCAGGCCGACGATGAAGAGGAAGACCAGCGACGAGAGCCCGGCCGCGACCGCGACGACGAACGCGCCGGAGACGTAGGCCCCGACGTTGGCGAGGATCTGGTCGCCGAGGTGCGTGACCCGCGGGCGGCGGCTCGCCGGCGCCAGGCGGTAGAGCGCGTCCTTGGTCTTGGGCAGCGACGAGAGGAAGTACAGCGTCAGCACCGTGATGATGAAGGCGTTGAACAGGGCCGAGAGCACCGCGATGCCGATGCCGAGCGCGCCACCGAACGCCGCCGAGGCGAAGTCGCCCTGGGCGATGTAGTCCTTGGCCTTGGCGATGATGTCGTACTGGTCGTCGAGCTTCTGGACCTGGCTGTTGTGCTCGAGGTCGTCGAGCCAGCCGGGCGCATTCTTGGCGAGCTGGGTGACCTGCTCGCTGATCACGGGCACGATCGCGACCAGGAACAGCGCGAGAGCGAGCATCACGATCGTGATCACCACGACCACCGACCAGGTCCGGGTCAGCCCGCGCCGCATGAAGAACTCCACGAGCGGGTTGAGGCCCACCGCGAGGAAGGCGGCCACGACGATCAGGATCAGGGTGGAGCTGACCATGAGCACCTGCTGGCCCAGCCAGAGCGCGAGCAGCGCCCCGACCGCGCCGAAGAAGCCCAGGTAGAACGGCGAGTGCTTCTGGAACGGTGGACCCGGCTCGACGGGGCCGGCCTGCTCGTCGAGCAGGTAGTCGAGCTCAGCGTCCTGCTCGGCCTCGAGGGCGTCCTCGGCCTCGTCGGCCGCGGCCTCGGCGCGCTCGGCGGCAGCCTCGGCGCGCTCGGTCGCCTCCTCGAGCTCAGGCGACTCCGGCGCCGGGTCGCCGCTCAACTCTCGTCGTCCTCGTCGTCGCTGCCGAAGCCGGCCACGACGTCGCGCAGCGACCCGAGCTGGGCGGAGATGGCGTCGCGGCGCTTGGTCATCCGCTCGAGCTCGGCGCGCACGCCCGCGAGCTGGCGCTCGGCCTCGGCGTTGCCGGACGCGGCGATCGAGTCGGCCTGGGTGCGGGCGGACGCCACGATCTGCTCCGCCTCGCGGCGGGCCCGGGTGATGGCCGCCTCCGCCTCCGCGTGCGCCTGCTGGCGGTGCGTCGTCGCCTGCGTCGTGGCCTCGCGGGCCCGCTGCTCGGCGGCGGTGGCGCGCTCCTCGGCCTCCTCGACCAGGCGCCTGGTCTCTGCGGTGGCGCTGGTGTGGTGATCGGTGGCCTCGCGGGCGAGACGCTCCTTCTCCACGGCCAGCGTGCGGCGGGCCTCCTGGACCTCGCGGTCGGCGGCGGCGCGCATCTGCTCGGACTCGCGCTTGGCGGACGTGCGCAGCTCGTTGGTCTCCTGCTGCGCCGCGAGCCGGATCTGGTCGGCCTCGCGTCGTGCGGAGGCCAGGATGTCCTCGGCCTCGCCGGTCGCCAGCACCCGCTCCTGCTCGGCGTCGGCCATCAGCCGGCTGCGCGTCTCGTCGAGCTCCTTGAGCTGGACCATCCGCATGTCCTCGGCCTCGCGGGAGGCGTCGGCACGGATCGCCCTGGCGTCGCGCACGGCCTGCTCGCGGATCTCGCCGGCGTCGCGCTCGGCGTTGGCGCGCACGTCGGCGGCCTCCTCCTCGGCGAGGCGGAGCATCGCGCTCGCGCGGCCGCCGAGGCCGGCGTACGACGGGTTCTTGTTCTCGGCGAGCTCCTGGCGGGCGCTCTCGAGCTGGCCCTCGAGCTCGAGCACGCGCTTCTCGGACTCGGTGAGGCTGCTGCTCAGGCCGACCTTCTCGCTGCTGAGCTGGCGCACGCGGGTGTCGACGGCGTCCTTGTCGTAGCCGCCGCGGCGCACGACCGGGAAGCCGGAGTCGGCCGGTGCCGCGCCGCGGGGCGCGGCCTGGGGTGCGGCCGGCGGCAGGACGGGGCCGGAGGCCGGTCGCACCGGAGCCCGGGCGGGCGCCCGGGCCGGAGCGGGGGCGGGGGGCAGGACCGGGCTCTCCCGGGTGCGCTGGGCGTCCTGGGCCGGTGGCTGCTTGGGCGTCACGGGGATCACCTGGGTGACCTCGTCGTCGGCAGACACGTCGGAGCCTTCCGGCTCGTCGTCGAAGATGGACAGACCCTGGTCACTCATGTGGCGGTACCTCTTCTTCGTTGCTGGTGCGTCGCGGCCCAGTCTCCCCGAAAGCCCCGGAACAACCCACCCCGGCTCGCACTCAATCGTGCGGACCGGGGTGGTTGTTGTCACTGTGGCGGGTGGGGCGGCCCGCCCGTCGCTCAGACGCCGCGGAAGCGGTTGATCGCGTCGAGGTGCTCGGCGCGCATCTCCTCGTCGCGGACTCCGAGGCCCTCCTCGGGGGCTAGGCAGAGGACGCCGACCTTGCCCTGGTGGGCGTTGCGGTGCACGTCGAGGGCGGCCTGACCGACCTCGTCGAGGGAGTAGGTCTGCGACAGCGTCGGGTGGATCATGCCCTTGGCGATCAGCCGGTTGGCCTCCCA
>JAOPYB010000014.1 GCA_025964835.1 Nocardioides sp.
ACCGGGATCGCCCTGGCCCAGGCCATCCGGCCCGGCTGCCCGGTGGTGTTCGGGTCGTTCCTGTCCAACATCGACATGCAGTCCGGCTCGCCGACCTTCGGCACCCCCGAGTCCGGCATCGGGCTGCTCTGCACCGGCCAGATCGCGCGCCACTTCGGGCTGCCGTTCCGCACCGGCGGCGGGCTCACGTCCTCGCAGGTGGCCGATGCCCAGGCGGGCTACGAGGCGCTGATGACGATGATGCCGACCTTCCTGGCCGGCGCGAACTGGGTGATGCACTCCGCCGGCTGGCTCGAGGGCGGCCTGGTCGCGGGCTACGAGAAGTTCATCGTCGACATCGAGCTGCTCCAGATGATGCAGGCCGAGTTCACGCCACTGGAGATCGACGAGGACTCGATGGCGTTCGGCGCCCACGAGGAGGTCGGCCACGGCGGCCACTTCCTCGGCGCCGCGCACACGATGGAGCGCTTCCGCACCTGCTTCTACCGGCCGCTGCTGTCGTCGTCGGAGAACTACGAGCGTTGGATGCGCAACGGCGGTCGCGATGCGAACGCGCGCGCCGAGGTGATTTACCGCAAGAAGCTCGAGGAGTACGTCGAGCCGTCGATCGACGACGCCGTCCGCCAGGAGCTGCAGGAGTACGTCATCCGCCGCCGCGCCGAGCTCGGGGACTGACGGCGCAGCCCTCAGATGCCACGGCAAGCCCAGATCGATGGACAGGTAGAAGCCTCGTCCTTGAAGGGCCATGGGCGCCAGTCGTCTGCTCTGCCGTGAACTCTTCCCCGCGAACGGTCCGCATGACATGCTTCACCAAACTCTCGGATCTCGGAAAGCAGAACAGCCATGAAGTCTCGTGGAATCGCTGCGGCGATTCTCATCTTGGTATCAGCGGCGTTGACGACGGCCGCTGCGAACCCCTCAAAGGGGAACTCAGGAGACACGCCCTCCACGGAGGTCTACACCGTCAAAGGCTGGTCGGACTTCGGCCCGACCGAAGAAACGGTCACGGAGACAATCAACCCGGACGGGACAGGGTCGGCCGAACTCAGCGGAGTCGTCAGCACCCTCTCCCCGGCAGCGGCACGGCAGCGGGCAGCCCGCAGCACAGGGCCAGAAGTGACAGAGGCCGACGTCGAGGCCTGGGTGCTCGACCCGTCCCAGAAGGGTGGTCCCGAACCTACGTCCGATGGCGTGGTTGCCAATCCCAAGTCATCACGGGCGACAGGTCACCGCAATGCCGCAGCGGCGGCGGCAGCCGCGAATGGCGGTCTGCCCGCCTACCATTGCGCAGAAGCGAACGTGTCCGACAATGACGTCCATTACCGGGTGTGCACCACCTATACGTTCAAGGGCAAGTCGAACGGGAATACCTACTTCACGGGCAAGGGAGTCGGGTCGGCGTGGTCGACCGACTCGGGTTGCTTGGACTGCGACCGAATCGAGAAGTTCGCAGCGTGGAGCGATTTGAGCAACGCACAGGGCACCGTGTTCTCGTGGGCGCCGGAAACGACCAGTTCGGTCGGCAGTAGCTGCCACGACGTCACGACATCGACATCGGCCACTCGCGGCGGTCTCACGATGGGGGCCACCGAGACGGAGACGGTCTGTCCGGAGAAGTTCGGCGCCTATGGTCCCGCGTTGACCAGTTCCTCCTCCGGTTCGTACTGGGCGAAGGCCGGCGCAGACACGGTGCCGAAGGACGAGACTCGAGGAGCGCACTTCGTCCAACTCGACGAGTGGGACAGGAGTGAGGGAACCCTGCTCCTCGCTTCGCACGGCACCGTCTGGTGGGACTGATGGGCCAGCGGCTGCTCTCGTACCTCCTGGTGGCTCTGCTGTCGGGGGCCCTCGGTGCCGGGGTCGCTTGGCGCGCACATCCCGAGGGGGCGAAGGAGCGGTCGTTCGAGGGCATTGTCACTGCCGTCAACGACAGCCAGACGTCGATCGGCGTGAAGACCACCGAGCACGGCACCGTCGCCGGCCTCCTGGCGAACGGCGGACCTCCGGTGAAGGTCGGCCAAAGCGTCAGCGGGGTGCTGCTCGGGGACGACGCCCAGGTCATCCGGGTGGTCCCACAGGGCGATTGAGGCCGGTGGTCCTTCGCCTCACCGGGTTGCGTCAGTCGTGCTGCTGAGCGTGCGCCGGGGCGCACGCTGGGCAGCACGACTCCGGCTACCGGAAGACGACGGTCCGGTTCCCGTTGAGCAGGACGCGAGACTGGCTGTGCCAGCGGACGGCGCGCGAGAGGACCTGCGCCTCCACGTCGCGGCCCGCGGAGACCAGCTGGTCCTGGTCGTAGCCGTGGTCGACGCGCATCACGTCCTGCTCGATGATCGGGCCCTCGTCGAGGTCGCCGGTGACGTAGTGCGCGGTCGCGCCGACCAGCTTCACGCCCCGGTCGAAGGCCTGGTGGTAGGGCCGCGCGCCCTTGAAGCTCGGCAGGAACGAGTGGTGGATGTTGATCGCCCGGCGGGACAGCTGCTTGCACAGGTCGTCGGAGAGCACCTGCATGTAGCGAGCCAGCACGACCAGGTGGATGTCGAGCCCGTCGACCAGCTCCATCAGCGCGGCCTCGGCCTCGGGCTTGGTGTCGGGGGTGACGGGAATGTGGTGGAACTCCAACCCGTAGGACCGCACCAGCGCCTCGGCGTCCGGGTGGTTGGACACCACGGCCGGGATCTCGATCTGCAGTGATCGGGTGCTGGCACGGAACAGCAGGTCGTTGAGGCAGTGCAGCTGACGGGACACCATGATCAGCGTGCGGTACGGCGCGTTGGCGTCCCACAGCTCGAACTCCATCGCGAACTCGTCGGCGACCGCCGCGAAGTCCGCCCGCAGCTCCGTGGCACCGACGCCGTCGGAGACGACGAAGTCGATGCGCATGAAGAACCGGCCGACCAGCTGGTCGCCGTACTGCTGGCTCTCGAGGATGTTGCCCCCGTGCCGGACGAGGAAGCCGGTGACCGCGTGCACGATCCCGGGCCGGTCCGGACAGGCGAGGATGAGCACGAAGTCGCCCGCCGGCGCGGTCGCGCTGCTGGTCTGGGCGGACGCGGGAAGCACCATGGTGATCCTGGATCTCGAGGAGAGTCGTTGCGCTGAACGAAACTCAGTCTGCGATACGCAACAACCGCTGCGCTAGTGTCGCTCCATGCGCAACAGCTCGAACGGTGAGCCGACCGGTCGTGAGGCGGGTGCCGGGGTGCAGTCCGTCGACCGTGCGCTGACCATCCTCGAGGTGCTCGCCCGGGTCGGCGAGGCCGGGGTCACCGAGATCTCCGCCGAGCTCGGCGTCCACAAGAGCACCGCCTTCCGTCTCGTCGCCACCCTGGAGTCGCACCGGCTCGTCGAGCAGACCGAGGAGCGTGGCAAGTACCGCCTCGGGGTCGGCGTGCTGCGCCTCGCCGGCGCGACCAGTGCCCGGCTCGACGTCGTGCAGGAGGCCCGCTCGGTCTGCCGCCAGCTGGCCGCCGACACCGGCGAGACCGTGAACATCGCGGTGCTGTCCGAGAGCTCGGCGCTCTACCTCGACCAGGTCGCCGGCTCCTCGGCCCTGCAGCCGCACAACTGGGTCGGCCAGCACATCCCCCTGCACGCCACCAGCAACGGCAAGGTGCTCCTCAGTGGGCTGGACCAGCCGGCCCTCGACGCACTGCTCGGCAGGCTGTCGCCGTACACCCCCCTCACGATCACGAAGAAGTCCAGGCTCCGCGAGGAGCTGGCCCGCGTGCGCGAGCAGGGGTACGCCGTGGCCGTCGACGAGCTCGAGGTCGGGCTGACCGCCGCGGCGGCGCCGATCCGCAACGCGCACGGCGATGTCGTCGCCTCGATGAGCGTCTCCGGCCCGACCTTCCGGCTCACCGCGGAGCGCGTCGAGGTGGTCGTCGGGCAGCTCGTGGAGGCCGCGCTGGAGGTCTCGCACCGGCTCGGCTGGGGTCAACGTTAGGTAACACGGGGCCGGAATCCTTGACGCGGACCCGGGTCCGCAGCATTCTCAAAGCCACAAGCGGGTTGCGAGTGAAGCAATTCGTTGCGTGATGCGCAACAGACGATGCGGGAGGGTGCTGGGTGCCGGAGCTCTACGTCGACGGACGCTGGGAGTCCGCGCGCGCGGGTGGGCGGCGCGAGATCCGCTGTCCCGCCGACGGGGCCCTCGTGGCCGAGGTGGACGAGGCCGGGCCCGAGGACACCACCGCCGCGATCGGCGCCGCGCACCGGGCCTTCCACGAGGGCCCGTGGCCGCACACGTCGGCCCGGGAGCGCGGCGACCTGCTGCTCCGCGTCGCCGACCTGCTCGTCCGCGACAAGGACGCCCTCGCCCGGATGGAGTCCCTCGACACCGGCAAGCGGCTGGTCGAGTCGGAGTACGACATCGACGACATCGTGTCCGTCTTCCGCCACTACGGCCGGATCGCCGCGGAGGAGTCCGGCCGTGTCGTCGACACCGGCAACGCCGACGTCGTCAGCCGGGTCGTGCACGAGCCGATCGGGGTCTGCGGCCTGATCAGCCCGTGGAACTACCCGCTGCTCCAGGTGTCCTGGAAGGTCGCCCCCTGCCTGGCGGCCGGCAACACATTCATCCTCAAGCCCAGCGAGCTCACCCCGCACACCGCGATCCACCTGATGCGGCTGCTCGAGGAGGCCGGTCTCCCGGCCGGCGTGGCCAACCTGGTCCTCGGTGCGGGAGCCGACGCGGGCGCCCCGCTCGCCGAGGACCCCCGCGTCGACCTGGTCTCCTTCACCGGGGGTCTCGCGACCGGCAAGGCGATCATGGCCGCCGCGGCCGGCACGGTGAAGAAGGTCGCCCTCGAGCTCGGCGGCAAGAACCCCAACATCGTCTTCGCGGACGCCGACCTCGAGGTCGCCCTCGACTACGCACTCACCGCGGTCTTCCTGCACTCCGGCCAGGTCTGCTCGGCCGGGGC
>JAOPYB010000088.1 GCA_025964835.1 Nocardioides sp.
GCCCCGGCACCCCCTCCGCCCCCGGGGGCGGCGACCCCGGGGCCTGCACCCAGGGATCGAGCACGTGCGGTCCGCCGCCCAGCGGCGGGCCCTCCCCCACCCCCGACGGCCCCGGTGCCGGCAACCCCTCCACCGACCCCGACGCCCCGCAGCCGCTCCAGGCGCCCACCGGCGTCACCGCGGTCGAGCTCCCCTCGGGCAGCGTCCAGGTCACCTGGCACCACGGCGGCGACCCCGCCGACTCGTTCCAGGTCCAGGAGCCCAACGGTGCGCCGCTGGTGTCCGTGTCCGGCTCCGAGCGGCAGACCACCGTCTCGGTCCCGCCCGGCTCGCACCGCTTCACCGTCACCGCGATCCGCGACCGTGAGCCGCACCGCACCTCGGCACCCTCCAACGCCGTGACCACGTCCGGACGCCCGAGCGGGGTCTCCAACATCGTCGGCCACGTCACCGGCAACCCCGACGACACGACCGCGTCCGTCACGTTCAGCTGGGACGCCGCCGCCGACAACGGCTCACCCGTCCTCGACTACACGATCGTGGCCAGCGACACCACCGGGGGCCAGACGATCGTCACGGCGGCCACCACGGCCGGCTACACCGCGGTCTGCCAGACCACCTACTGCGACCCCGGACCGGTCACGGTGGCCATCACGGCCCGCAACGCCAACGGCGAGGGCCCGACGGTCCAGGCGACGCTGTCGTACGACGGCCCGGAGCCGCCCGCCCTGCCCGCCGCCAACCAGCAGCTCGTCGACGACGACTCGACGACCTGGCAGGGCACCTCGCTGGAGGGGATCGGCTCGACCCGGCTGACCCTCGACGTGCCCGACGACTGGGCTGGCTTCAGCGGCTCCTGCAGCTGGGCGCACACCGGCAACCAGAAGGGCAGCGAGACCGCGACCTACCCCTGCGACGCCGACGAGGTCACGGTCCGCATCGAGAACGGCTACGCCCGTGCCCCCGACAACGGGATCCGTCGCCACTCGATCGTCTTCACGGCCAGCAACGGGATCGAGTCGATCACGAGCGCCAGCTACAGCTGGGAGACCCGCCAGCGCACCCTGTGCGACCGGTGCCAGATTCCCTGACCGCGCCCCAGCCCCCGAGGAGACCCCCGTGACCGCACTGGCCGAACCCGTCGCGCCCACCGAGGCCGACATCGCCGAGTTCCGGCACCTGCACCAACGCATCGGCGACGCGGTGGAGGTCGCGGTCCACGGCAAGCGGGCCGCGATCGACCTCGTGCTCGTGGCGACCTTCGCGGGGGGCCACGTACTGCTCGAGGACGTGCCCGGCACCGGCAAGACCACCCTGGCCCGCGCCGTCGCCCGGGCCCTGGGCGGCGAGATGCGGCGCGTGCAGTTCACACCCGACCTACTGCCGAGCGACGTCACCGGCACCACCGTCTTCGACCCCCGCGACGGCCAGATCCGCTTCCGCCCCGGCCCGGTCTTCGCCCACGTGGTGCTCGCCGACGAGATCAACCGGGCCGCCGCGAAGACCCAGTCCTCGCTGCTGGAGGTGATGGAGGAGCGCACCGTCACCGTCGACGGGGAGGCCCACGTCGTGCCGTCGCCGTTCATCGTCATCGCCACCCAGAACCCCGTCGACCTCGACGGCACCTACCGGCTGCCCGAGGCCCAGCTGGACCGGTTCCTGGTCCGCACGTCGCTGGGCTACCCCGATGCCGAGCACGAGATCGACGTGCTGCGGCCCGGCAGCTCCGCGGGTCACGTCGACGAGGTGCCGGTCGCGACGAGTCCCGACGAGGTCGCGCGGATGAGCGAGCGGTTGGTCGCCCTGCACGTGGCCGACCCGCTGCTGCGCTACGTCCGCGAGATCGGGGTCGGGATCCGCCACGACCCCCGCGTCCGGCTCGGGGCCAGCACCCGCGGACTGCGCGCGCTGGTGCGCTGCCTGCAGGTGTACGCCGCGGCGCAGGGCCGGCACTACGTCGTGCCCAGCGACCTCCAGCGGCTCGCGGAGCCGGTGCTCGCGCACCGCACCGTGCTGACCCGCGACGCGCAGCTCGCCGGGCACACGCCCAACTCCGTCGTCCAGGAGATCCTCGAGACGGTGCACCCGCCGCAGCCCGACGAGCAGTGACGGGCCCCTGACATGGTCCGCGTCTGGTCCGTCGTGACGGCCCGCGGGCGGCTGACCGCCCTCGTCGGGGTGCTGGCCGCCGTCGGCGGCGTCCTCTGGCGCTACCCGGTGCTGGCCGGGCTGGGTGGCGCGCTGCTGCTCGTCGTCATGGTCGAGGTCCTCTCGGTGCTGGTCTCGGGCGACGTCACGGTGCGCCGCGAGGTGTCACCGGCGGTCGTCGTACGCCATGACCCGTGCGCGGGCACCCTGCACGTGACCGGTCAGCGTCGCCGCGGCTTCGTGCGTGTCGACGCGAGCGACGTCGTCGACGGCAAGATCATCGCGGTGCAGCTGCCCGAGGGCGTGCGCGGGCAAACCGTCTCGGTGAGCTACGCGATCCCCACGCCGCGCCGCGGGCTTCTCGACATCGGCCCGGTCCGCCTGCGCCGGTACGGCATCACCGGCATGGCGACCACGTCGATCGAGGTCGGCGAGATCGGCCAGGTGCGGGTGCTGCCGCGCCGGGTCCCGGTCGCGGCGATGATGCCCGGCGACCGTCGCGCCGCCGCCGGCGGCAGCGACAGCATGGACTACGGCGGCACCGACCTGGTCGGCCTGCACGAGTACGCCATGGGCGACGACCTGCGTCGCCTGCACTGGGCGACCAGCGCCCGCACCGGCACGCTCATGGTCCGCGAGGACGCCGACCCGTCCGAGCCGCACGTGCTGGTGCTCCTCGACGACCGGCTGGCGAGCTACTCCGACGTCGGCGGCCCGGGCGACTCCTTCGAGGAGGCGGTCGAGCTGGTCGCCGCCTTGTGCCGCGTCACTGTCGACCAGGGCAACCCGCTGCGCTTCCGCACCGTCAGCGGGCGCGACGACATCGCGGTCCCCGGGTCGCCCACCCGCCAGCCCCGCCACGAGGCCCAGGACCTGGACTGGTTCCTCGCCGAGGTCGGCCAGACGTCCTACCGCGGGCTGCCGCCGTTCGAGCCGCAGGGTCACGACGTCGTGGTCGCGGTGACCGGCGCGGCCTCCGACGAGCGCGAGCTCATGCTGCTCGTCGGGTCCGGTCCGACCGGCGTGCTCGCCGTCGTGGACCCGGTCCCCCTGGTCTCGGCCGAGCAGCGAGCCGGCGTGCTCGTCCTGCGCGGCGCCGGATCCCTGTCGTTGGCGGCCTCCTGGGACGAGGCGGCGACGCGATGAGCTCGACGGGCGGTCCGACCTGGTGGCACACCGCGTGGGCGGCCTCCCTCGTGGCGGTCGGCAGCATCGGCATGGCCGGCGCCTGGCACCACTGGCTGCCGGTGGTCGTCCTCGTCGTCGGCGCGGTGGTCCCGATGCTCGTGCTGAGGCTGGTGATCGGGCTCGGGGTCTCCCGGTGGGCCGCCGCGTCCGTGCTCGTCCTGCTGCTGACGCTGACGGCGTACCTCATGGCCGCGCAGGCGGGCACCTCGCTGCGCGGCACCCTCGAGGACGCCATCCCGCTCCTGCTGACCGAGCCCCGCCCCTACCCCGTCCGCGCCGACCTCCTGGTGGCGCCCCTGATGCTGACCGCCCTCGTGTCGCTGTTCGCCGGGCTGCGGCTCGACGGCCGCACCCGGGTCGAGCCGGTGGGCGGTGCCGTCCTGCTCTACATGGCGGGCGCGCTGCTCACCACCGGCCGCAGCGACCCCTGGGGCATCCTCGCCGGGCTGCTGCTCGTCCTGGCGCTGCTCGGCTGGGTCCTCCTCGACGAGCACACCGAGCCGAAGCGGCAGCGGATCGCGGTGTCCGGCCCGGCCGTGGCCGTGCTCGTGGGCGCGCTGGCGTCGCTGGGCCTCGTGCCCGCCGCGCACCCCTTCGAGCCGCGCACCCTCGTCGATCCCCCGGTGCTGCTCGTCGAGGCGTCCAGCCCGCTGCCCCAGCTCGGCGCCTGGGCCGCGAACCCCGACCACGAGCTGCTCCGGGTCCGTGGCGACGCGGTCCCCCTGCGCCTGGTGACCCTCGACCGCTACGACGGGAGCCAGTGGAAGACCGCCACCGACTACACGCGCCTCGGAGGCATCGGCGCTCCCCCCGTCGCGGCGGGTGACCGGCAGCGCACCTCCACCGTCACCGTGCAGTTCGACGGGCTCGGCGGGCAGTGGCTGCCCGCGCCCGGGCGGCCGGTCTCGGTCAGCGAGGTCGATGCCCTGGTCGACCCCTCGACGGGCACGCTCTACGACCCCGCCGCCACCGCGGACACGACGTACGACGTCACCGCGGTCGTGGATGCCCCCGACCCGGCAGACCTGGTCAGCGCGACCGTGCCCGCCTCGCACGAGGCCGCGCGCTACCTCAGGCAGCCGGACCTGCCGTTCGACCTGGCGACCTACGCCAAGGCGGTCACCGGTCAGGCCACCAGTCCCTACGAGCAGGCCATCGCGATCGAGACCGCGGTCAAGCACGAGCGCCGGCTCTCCGCCAAGGCGATCTCGGGGTCGGCGCTGTGGCGCATCGACAACTTCCTCCTCGGCGGGCCGGGCCGGCCGGGTGCCCGGATCGGCACGTCCGAGCAGTTCGCCACCGCGTTCGCGCTGCTGGCGCGCTTCAACGGTCTCCCGACGCGCCTCGTCGTCGGCTTCAAGCCCGGCGAGGTCCAGGCCGACGGCACCCGCATCATCCACGGCCGCGACGCGCTGGCCTGGCCGGAGGTCTACTTCACCCGGCTCGGATGGGTGCCCTTCTCGCCGACGCCCCGCGACAACACGTTCACGGCCGATCGGCCCAAGGTCGCTCACGCCCCGGTCGACCCGGACCCCTCCACGACCGCCCCGACGACGGCACCGGCCGGGGGCGGTGCGGCCGTGGACGACGAGCCCCGGGCCGCTCCCGACCGCGCGACGGCCCCGCTGCGCTGGGTGCCCTGGGCGGTGCTCGGCATCCTCGTGCTGCCGCTGCTCCTGCTGGCCGCGGTGCGCCGGCTGCGCAGCCTCCTGCACCTGCGCCGCGGGCCGACCGGCGCCTGGGCGGAGGTGCTCGACGCCCTGCGCCTGGCCGGGCTGCCCGTCGCCGCGGCGACGACCGCCCCCGACATCGGCGACCGGGCCGACCGGCGCTTCGGCATCGCCGTCACCCGGCGCCTCGCCGAGCGGGCCGAGCGGGTGGCGTTCGGGCCGGGCCCCGGGCCGGCCGGGCGCGGCCCCGCGGCCGACCTGCGCGTCGTACGACGGGCCGCACGCGCGTCCCTGCCGTGGTGGCGTCGCTGGTGGTGGACCTTCGACCCGCGCGTGCTCACACGCTGACAGCTCAGCTCACGCAGCGCACCGGCTCGCCCAGCCCGATGTCCCCCGAGGGCATCGAGACCGTGAGCACGTAACAGGTCCGCCTGCCCTCGGGCACCGCGATCGGGATGACGCCCTCGGTCGTGCCGACCGGGAACGTCCAGGCCGGACCCTTCGACGGCCTCGTGGTCTGGATCAGGGTGTAGGTGCCCTTGCCCTCGGTGGCGTCGTTCCACTTGACGGTCAGCGCGGTCCCGTCGCTCTTGAGCAGCAGGAAGTCGAACGCGAGCCTGGGGTTGCCGCGGGGCAGCTGCGGGTCCCCCGACTGGACCGGTGCGGAGCTGAGCGTCGGGACGGGGTTGCCGCCCTGCGGGACGGAGGGCAGCACTGCCCCGGGGTCCTTCTCGTCGTCGTTGCGCAGCACGGCGCCCGCGATGCCGAGCGTGAGCCCCACGACCAGCGCCGTGGCACCGAGGATGAGCACGATCCGCCGGCGGCCACCGCCCTCCTCGGTCTCGGGCTCGGCCGCGGGCTCCGGCGGGGGTGGCGGCGCTCCGTCACCGAGCGGGACGCCCTCCGGGGCCGGCGACTCGTGCGGGCGCAGCCCGGTCGGCTCCGCGTCGGTGACCTGCGAGGGGGCGTGGGCCAGCACGGAGAGCGCCACCGGCTCGAGGACGGGTGGCGGGATCTCGTCGATCGGCCGGGGCGCCGCCACGGGCCGGCCGGCCGGGGCCCCGCTCCCGGTGCCGGGCTCCCAGGCCGTCACCCGCAGGGCGGCCAGCGCGTCGCGGAGCTCGGCCGCCGACTGCCACCGGCTCTCGACGTCCTTGGCGAGGCAGCGGTCGATGACCGGCGCGAGACGCTCCGCTCCCGGTGCGAGGAGGGGGCGGTGCGGCTCCGTACGGGCGCGCCGCAGGTAGGCCAGCGCCGAGTCGTCGTCGGGGTCCTCGCTCGCGAACGGCGGGCGGCCGTCGACGAGCGTGTAGAGGGTCGAGCCCAGCGACCAGATGTCGTCGGCGGGCGAGGGCGGGTAGCCGTCCAGGATCTGGGGTGCCGCGTGCCGGTAGGTGAAGGTCTCCACCGACGCGGTGTGGTCGGAGTCGGCCAGCCGGGCGATGCCGAAGTCGGCGAGGACCCACGAGGTGGGGAGCACGAGGATGTTCTGCGGCTTCACATCACGGTGCAGGACGCCGCGGTCGTGGGCGAAGGACAGCGCGTCGGCGAGGATGGTGCCGACCACGACCGCGTCGTCGGCGGGCATCGGACCCAACGCCTTGACCCGGTCGTGCAGGCTGCCGCCCTCGTAGTAGTCCATGACGATCGCGGGTCGCCCCGACTCGGTGGTGCCCGTCGCCAGGACCGTGACGATGTTGGGGTGCTGGCGGCCCAGGTCGACGGTGATCTGCAGCTCGCGGGCGAACCGCGCCGACGAGGCCGCGTCGTTGGTGAGCAGCACCTTGATCGCGACCTGGCGGCTCAGCGCGCGGTCACGGGCCCGGTAGACGACCGAGTCGCCGCCACGACCGATCTCGACGAGCCCGTCGTAGCCGGCGAGCGACTCCGTCGCCACCTGTGTGCGGGCAGGCGGACGCCAGGCGCTGTCTGACGACTCGCCCGGCCGTTCCGTCATGGCCCGACCCTATCCGCAGACAGGGCCGGGCGGGACGGTCAGCGCGCCGGGGTCTCGCCCTCGTCGTCACCCTCGGCGGCGTCGGCGTCGGTGTCGGTGTCCGCGTCGGTGCTCGTCTCGGAGGCGGCCTCCGGGTCGCCGATGGTGCCGTCGGGCCGGAGGTTCTTCAGCTCGACCACGTTGCCCGAGGCGTCCTTGACGACCGCGGACTCCACGAGCGTCGCGAGCGCCTTGCCGCGCAGGATCTCCTGCACGAGGTCGGGGATGTGGTTGTGCTCGAACATGTGGTTGGCGAACTCCTGCGGGTCCTGGCCGGACTGCTGGGCGCGCCGCACCAGGTGCTGGGAGAGCTCGCTCTGGTCGACGCCGAGCTCCTCCTTCTTCGCCACCTCGTCGAGGATGAACTGGGCGGCGACGGCGTCGCGGACCCGGCGGTCGAGGTCGGCTTCGTACTCCTCGACCGTCTGACCCTCGTCCTCGAGGTACTTGTCCATCGTGATGCCGGCGAAGCCGAGCTGCTGCTCGATGTTCTGGCGGCGGGCGTTCAGCT
>JAOPYB010000151.1 GCA_025964835.1 Nocardioides sp.
GGCGCAGGCGCTCCGAGGCGTAGAGCGGGGTCAGCTTCTGGAAGTCCACGCGGTTCTTGGCCGAGTCGGGGTCGGCACCGTTGACGCTCTCGATGCGGACCATCGGGTTGAACTTGGCCTTGCTCTCCCCCTCGCGGGGCTGGCGCACCTCACCGATCACCGCATCGCCGCGGCGGAGCCCGAACTTGCGCACCATCGACAGCGAGACGTAGACGTCGTCCGGCCCCGGCAGGTAGCCGCTGGTGCGGACGAACGCGTAGTTGTCGAGCACGTCGAGGATGCCCGCCGCGGGGACGAGCACGTCGTCCTCGAGGATCGTCGTGTCGGGCTCGTGGCGCTGGCCGCCGCTCGTGCGGCCACCACGGTTGTTGTCGCGCTGGTTGTCGCGCTGGTTGTCGCGCTGGGGCTCGCGGGGAGCGCCCTCGCGGGCGGCGCCGTCACGGTCGCGGCCGCGGCGACGGCGGTTGCGCCGGGTGCCGTCGCCCGGCTCGTCGCGCGGGCCCTGCTGGTCGCGGTTCTGGTGGGTCTGGTTGCCGTTCTGGTTGCCGCCCTGCTGGTCGCGGTCCTGGTTGCCGCCCTGCTGGTCGCGGTTCTGGTTCTGTTCGCGGTTCGCGCCCAGGTCGCCCTGGTTGCCCTGGTCGTGGTTGTCCTGGTGCGGACGGTTCCGGGGCTGGTCGCGGTCCTGCTCGCTCGCCTGCTGGTCGGGGCGGCGGTCCCGCTGCCGGTCGTCGCGGTCGGGCGCGGCGTCCTCGGGAGCGGCCGCGGCCGGCGCGGCTGCCTTCTTCGCCGCGGTCTTCCGGGCCGACGCGGCCTTGGCCGACCCCGTCTGGGCAGCCTTGATCGCCTCGACGAGCTGGGCCTTCTTCATGGAGCCGGCCCCGGGGATCCCCATGCCGCCGGCCATCGACTTCAGGTCGGCGATCAGCATGGAGTTGAGCCCGCCACCGCGCTTCTTGGGGGCGTCCGCGGACGCTCCGGAGGCAGCGGTGGTGGATTCGATGGTTTCCGTCACGTGAGGTCCTTCCCACGTATCAGTCCGAACCGGCCGAGAGGCCGTCGGCTTCTGGTCAATGCTTCCCCGCCCGTCAGGGCTCCCCACAGAGGAGTGCACATGCCGGTCGTGCGACACGGGGTCGGCACGGGAGGCGAGGAAGGGTCTGCGCCCAGGGACTGGTGTCACCGGATGGCGCTACGCCGAGATGTCTGACGCGTTCGCAGGGTATCACCCGGTCAGCGGGGTCGGACGCCGGACCGGTCGACGGCCAGGTGCCGGGCGCTCCAGCCGTCGGGGCAGCGGGCGAGGAGCCGCGCCACGGGCTCGGCCGCGGGGTCGGGCCCGTCGGTGAAGGCGAGGACGGTCGGCCCGGCCCCGGAGACGATCGCGGCGACCCCCTCGGCGCGCAGCAGGTCGACCAGCGCGAGCGACTCGGGCATCGCCGGGCGGCGGTACTCCTGGTGCAGGTAGTCACGGGTGGCGCGGTGCAGCTGTTCGGGCTGGCCCGCCAGTGCGGCCACCAGGAGCGCCGTACGCCCCGCGTCGGCGGCTGCGTCGGCGTGTGGCACCCGCTCGGGCAGCAGTCCGCGCGCGAGCTCGGTGGAGACCGGGATCGGGGGCACGAACACGACCGCGGACACGCGTTGGTCCACGGCGGACCCGACGGCGTAGAACTCCTCGCCGTCGTGGCCCGAGATCACGAAGCCGCCGTACAGCGCCGGGGCGACGTTGTCGGGGTGCCCCTCGAGTCGGGCGGCGAGGCGGAACAGCGCGTCGTCGTCCAGGAGCAGCGAGCCGCCCGCCACCAGGCTCCGGGCGAGGTGGACACCTCCGACGATCGCGGCGGACGACGAGCCGAGGCCGCGGGCGTGCGGGATGACGTTGCGGCAGGCCAGGCGCAGGCCGGGCGGCTCCGCGCCCATCTCGGCGAAGGCCGCGCGCACGGCCCGGACGACCAGGTGCGTCTCGTCCCTGGGCACCTCGTCGGCACCGGCGCCCTCGACGTCGATCTCCAGCCCGGACGCGATGACCTCGCCCTCGAGCTCGTCGCGCAGCGAGAGCGCCAGCCCGAGTGAGTCGAAGCCCGGACCGAGGTTGGCGGACGTGGCGGGGACCGAGACGCGCACCGGCCCGGTGACGAAGGTGACCATGGGAGGAACCGCCCTCAGGCGAGCCCGGCCGCCTCCGCGGCGGCGGTCACGTCGGCGTCGATCACGGTGTCGACGATGCTCTGCCCGCTCCCGCCGCCCTGCCCCTCGTAGAAGGCCTCCAGCGCGGTGGCGGTGTCCTTGAGCCCGTGGCCGGTGACGGTGACGACGACGGTCCTGCCGGCGTACGACTCCCCCGCCGCCAGCTCCTGGAGCAGGCCCGCGACGCCAGCGGCGGACGCCGGCTCCACGAAGACGCCGTCGTGCGAGGCGAGCTCGCGCTGGGCGGCGAGGATCTGGTCGTCGCTCACGGCCGCGAACCGGCCGCCGGACTCGTTGCGCGCCGCCTCGGCGAGCTTCCACGACGCGGGGTTACCGATCCGGATCGCGGTGGCCTTGGTCTCGGGGTCGGGGAAGGGCTCGCCGGTCACGAGCGGGGCGGCGCCCTCGGCCTGGAAGCCGCGCATCACGGGCCTCTTGGTGGCGAGCCCGAGGTCGGCGTACTGCGTGTAGCCCAGCCAGTACGCCGAGATGTTGCCGGCGTTGCCGACCGGCAGCAGGTGGTAGTCGGGGGCGTCGCCGAGGAAGTCGACGATCTCGAAGGCGGCGGTCTTCTGGCCCTCGAGGCGCACCGGGTTGACAGAGTTGACCAGGGCGACGGGGTAGTCCCAGGCCAGGCCCTTGGCGAGCATCAGGCAGTGGTCGAAGTTGCCGCGGACCATGATCACCTGGGCACCGTGCAGGACGGCCTGCGCCATCTTGCCGGCCGCGATCTTGCCCTCGGGCACCAGCACGAG
>JAOPYB010000168.1 GCA_025964835.1 Nocardioides sp.
CGTCGTGGCCGCCGAGGAGAAGTTCGGCGTCTCGATTCCCGACGACGAGGTCAAGAACCTCAAGACCGTCGGCGACGCGGTCGCGTTCATCGAGCGCGCGCAGAACTGACCGAGCCAGCGACGGCGCCGGCGGGTCCCCGCCGGCGCCACCGGGCGTTGAGCAGCCGAGTTGAGGACGATATGAGCCGCAGAAGAGTCGTGGTGACCGGCATGGGCACCACCAGCCACGACGGAGGCGACGTCGCCAGCACGTGGGACGCCCTCGTGAACGGTCGCTCCGGCGTCCGCCACCTCACCGACGAGTGGGCCGCGGGGATGCCGGTCAAGATCGCCGGCCGCATCGCGGTCGAGCCCTCGGAGGTGCTCGAGCGGGTCAAGGCCCGTCGCCTCGACCGCTCCTCGCAGTTCGCCATGATCGCGGCCATGGAGGCCTGGAAGGACTCCGGCCTCGACGTGGTCCGCGAGTCCGGCGACCTGGACAGCGAGCGGGTGGGCGTCGCGATGGCCTCCGGCATCGGCGGCGTGACGACGCTCCTGGACAACTACGACATCCTCAAGGAGAAGGGGCCCCGCCGGGTCTCCCCCCTCGCCGTGCCCATGCTGATGCCGAACGCACCGGCCGCCCAGATCAGCCTGTACGTCGGCGCCCGGGCCGCTGTGAACACCCCGGTCTCCGCCTGCGCCTCCGGCAACGAGGGCATCGCCCTCGCCCTCGACCAGATCCGCCTCGGCCGCGCCGACGTCGTGCTGGCCGGCGGCACCGAGGCCGCGATCCACCCGCTCCCGATGGCGGCCTTCGCCAACATGATGGCGCTGTCGAAGACGGCCAGTGGCGAGGCGGGCGGCGACCCCACGACGGTGTCCCGCCCGTGGGACACCGGCCGCGACGGCTTCGTCCTCGGCGAGGGCGCCGGGGTCCTCGTCCTCGAGTCCCTCGAGCACGCCGAGGCGCGCGGCGCCCACATCTACGCCGAGCTGCTCGGCGCCGGCATCACCGCCGACTCCCACGACATCGCCCAGCCCGACCCGGCCGGCCGCGGTGGCGCCCGCGCCATCCTGCGTGCGCTCGCCGAGTCCGAGATCACGGCAGGCGACATCGCCCACATCAACGCCCACGCCACGTCGACCCCCCAGGGCGACATCGCGGAGGGGCTGATGATCCACGCGACGCTCGGCGTCCACGCCTCCGACGTCATCGTGACCAGCACCAAGTCGATGACCGGCCACCTCCTCGGCGGCGCCGGTGCCCTCGAGGCGATCGCCACCGTGCTCGCCCTGCACCACCGGGTCGTGCCGCCGACGATCAACCTCGACAACCTCGACCCGCAGGTCGAGCTCGACATCGCCACGAAGGCCCGAGACCTGCCCCAGGGCCAGATAGCGGCTCTCAACAACTCCTTCGGCTTCGGCGGCGCCAACGTCGCGGTCGCCTTCGGCAGCTACGCATGACGACGGCGGCCGCGGCCAAGCCGGCCAAGCTGCCTCGCGAGGAGGATCCCCGCAACCCGGTCCACCGGCTGCGTGCCCTCCTCGACGACGGCTCGATGGAGCTGATCACCCCCGACGACGACTCCGGCATGCTCGCCGCCGTCGGCGCGGTGAACGGCACGCGCGTCGTCGCCTTCTGCTCCGATGCCACCGTGATGGGCGGCGCCATGGGCGACCTGGGCTGCCGGGTCGTCGTGAACGCCTACCACCGGGCCATGACCGAGGGCGTCCCGATCATCGGGCTCTGGCACTCCGGCGGCGCGCGTCTCGCCGAAGGCGTCCTGTCCCTGCACGCCGTCGGCCGGATCTTCCAGGTGATGACCCAGGCCTCCGGCAAGATCCCGCAGGTCTCCGTGGTGCTCGGCCCGGCTGCCGGCGGCGCGGCGTACGGCCCGGCGCTCACGGACGTCGTCATCCTCGGCCCCGAGGGCCGGATCTTCGTGACCGGCCCCGATGTCGTCCGCTCGGTCACCGGCGAGGACGTCGACATGCTGCGCCTGGGCGGTCCCGAGCCGCACGGCCGCCGGTCCGGCGTCGTCCACATCCTCACCGAGTCCGAGGAGGAGGCGCTCGACCGGGCCCGGATCGTCTCGTCCCTGCTCGGCTCCCAGGGCAGCCTGGTCCTCTCCGACGTCGAGGACCGCGACCTCGCGGCGATGCTGCCGGAGTCCAAGAAGCGCGCGTACGACGTGCACCCGCTCGTCGAGGCCGTCCTCGACGAGGGCACGGCCCAGGAGCTCCACGCCCGCTGGGCGCCCAACATCGTGACGACACTCGGCCGGTTCGGCGGTCGCACCGTCGGGGTCGTCGCGAACAACCCGCTGCGACTCGGCGGCTGCCTCGACTCGCTCTCGGCCGAGAAGGCCTCCCGCTTCGTCCGGATGTGCGACGCCTTCGGCGTGCCGCTCATCGTCCTCGTCGACGTCCCGGGCTACCTGCCCGGCGTCGGCCAGGAGTGGGACGGCGTGGTGCGCCGTGGTGCCAAGCTGCTGCACGCGTTCGGCGAGTGCGTCGTCCCCCGCGTCACCCTGGTCACCCGCAAGACGTACGGCGGCGCCTACATCGCCATGAACGCCCGCTCGCTGGGTGCCACCAAGGTCTTCGCGTGGCCCGGCGCCGAGGTCGCCGTGATGGGCGCCGTCGCGGCGATCCGGGTGCTGCACCGCCGCAAGCTGGCGGAGGTCTCCCCCGAGATCCGTCCGCAGGTCGAGGCCGAGCTGGCCGCCGAGCACGAGCGGATCGCCGGCGGCGTCGAGAAGGCCGTCGAGATCGGTGTCGTGGACGAGGTCGTCGAACCCGAGGTGACCCGCTCGGCCATCGCCCGGGCGATCAACGACGCGGTCCAGGCGGGCGGCGTACGCCGCGGGGCCCACGGCAACATCCCGCTGTGACGGGCGGGCGGCCGTAACCGTGCGGCCGCCGCCCCGTTGAACCTCCATGACGTCCGTCACACGGTCCGGGAGAGGCACGATGCCGAAGCAGGCGATCGTCGCGGCGCTGGTCGGTCTCGTGCTGGCCGCCGCGCCGGCCTCGGCCAGCACGTCCGAGTTCGGCCACACCGGCTCCCGCGACCGGGTGCTGAAGCAGAGCTGCCACAACTACCGCTACCACTTCGTCGTGAAGGCGCCCACCAACGACTGGACGCTCGAGACGTTCCTGGTCGACCCGACCGGCGACACGCTCGCGTCGGGTGCCTTCAGCTCCGAGTCCGAGAACGACCGCGACCACGGTCGCTTCCGGATCTGCCGCACCAACACGGTGCCCGGGAGGTTCACGATCCGCGCCAAGCTGACGTGGTACCGCGGCTCCGAGGAGCACACGGTGTGGTTCAAGCCCTCGCACTTCCGGCTGCGCGCGGGCTCCTAGGTCCCGACACCGCGGCTCAGACGACCTGGTGCAGCCAGCGGACCGGGGCGCCGTCGCCGGCGTGGCGGAAGGTCTCCAGCTCGTCGTCCCAGGGCTTGCCCAGCAGCTTGTCGATCTCGGTGAGCACCGTCGTGTCGCCCAGCGCGGCCTTGACGACGGCGGCCTTGAGTCGGTCCTCGGGAATCATGATGTCGCCGTGCATGCCCGTGACGGCGTGGAAGACGCCCAGCTCCGGCGTGTAGGAGTAGCGCGCCCCCTCGGAGGAGGACGTCGGCTCCTCGGTGATCTCGAAGCGCAGGTGGTTCCACCCCCGCAGCGCCGAGGCGACGGCGGACGCCGAGCCGGCGTCGCCGGACCAGGAGAGCTCGGCCCGGTAGCTGCCGGACTGGGCCGGCTGTGGCGTCCAGTCGAGGCTCACGGCAACGCCGAGCACGCCGCCGACGGCCCACTCGATGTGTGGGCACAGCGCTGACGGCGCTGAGTGCACGAACAGGATCCCCCTCGTCGCAGAACCCTGGGGGCGCGTAGCAGTGCGTGCGGTCACCGTGACCTCCTTCATCTCCGGCGCGAGATACGCCTTCCCCAGCGGTCTCGTAGTGGAGCAAAGGTGTCGAAGTGACACGTGTGTAAGTTGTCCGCCCATTGTGACGCATGGGACGCCTGAACGCCAGTGGTACGGCGCGGCCGGTCCGGCGCGTTCAGCCGTGCCGGGACGGCACGATGTGCTCGATCGGCGGCGGGAGGGGCCGGCGCGCCGCGCATCCAGACGATGGCGGGGCCCCGGTCGAGCGGTACTCCGCGAAGCTGAGCCGGTCGCCGCGCACGGCCACGGTCCCCTCGAGCGCGGGCCGGTGGACGTTGCTCGTGGCGCGGAGTCTCGCACGCGGGTTGCTCTAGTCTCTTGCCCATGGCCGACACGTCACGTGCCGCAGGACTCCAGGTCCGCCGATCGCGTGCCTGGCCGATCCTCTGGGTCCTGCTGGCGGCGGTCCTGGTGGCCGTGGGGGCGTGGTTCGCGACCCACCCCTCGCCGCTGCCGACCTCGGGCGACGCGCTCGCGGCCACGACACCGGTGGCCGTCCCCGTCTACCTGGGCGTGTTCACGCCACCGGGCGACTGGGACCGGGACCTGCATGTCTCGGGCGTCGAGACCTCGAGCGCCGGCGACGCCTCGGTCGCGGTCGTCGTCCTCGTCTGCCACGGCGGGGCGCTGCACGTCACGTCGGCACCGGGCACCTTCTGCAGCCGGCTGGAGCCCGTCTCGGGGGCCACGCTGGGCGCCGGCGACTCGCTGGTCATCCAGGTGACCGGTGAGACGCCGGGCACGGCGGAGGTCGACCGGGTGCGGCTCTCCTACCGCGACGGCGTCCAGTGGGCGACCCAGGAGGTCGGCCGACCGACGGTCGTGACGGTCCTCTCGCGCTGAGCGCCCGCCGCGAACGGCTCAGCCGAGCTGCTTCTCGAGCTTCTCGGCCCGCTCGTCGGCGTCCGTCATCTCGTCGCTGTCGACCGCGTGGGTCCGGTGGAACCACGCGAGCGCGTCGGTCTCGCGGCCGGCGGCCTCGAGCGTGTCGGCGTAGGCGTAGCGCAGGCGCACGACCCAGTTGGCCCGGGTCTTGTTCATCAGCGGCGCGAGCTCGAGGGTGCGCAGCGCGGCGTCGAGCTGGCCCATGTCGCGGCGGGCACCCGCCTCGACCAAGGTCATCTCGGCCTTCTGCTCGGGCCCGAAGTTCACGACCGACGGGCTCTTGGCCAGCTTGAGCGCCTGCTCGGGGTTGCCGAGGGCGCGATGGCAGTCGGCCATCATCGGCAGGTACTCGGTGGCGCCGTTCATCCGCTTCGCGGCCCGAAGCTCGGCGAGCGCCTCGGCGAAGTGGCCGGCGGCATAGGCGGCCTCGCCGGTCGCCTCGCGCACCACGGCGATCCGCGAGGCGCGGGCCCGGGCGGCCAGCGTGTGCTGGTAGGCGGTCTCGGGGTCGGTGTCGAGGAGCATGCCGGCGGCGGCGAGGTGCCGCGCGACGCGGAGGGCGAGCTTCTCGGGCAGGCCCTTCAGCTGTCCGGTCACCGACCGGTCCAGCTCCCGGCCGGTGACCTCCTCGGGGAGGTCCGGGCCGTCGTACTTGGCCTGGTCGGTCGTGCGCGGGCCCTGCTGGTCGGCGGGCCGCTTCCAGTCGCTCTTGCGTCCCGGTCGGTCTCCGCCGGAGCGGGCGCGGGGGTCCTTGCGGTCGGGGCGGTCCCCGGAGCGGGCGGGACGCGCGTCCTTGCTTCCGCCGGAACGGGCGGACGACGAGTCGCCCGTACGACGCGGACCCGACGGCCGACCTCCACCGCGCGCGGGACGCTGGCTGCCACGATCCTCGGCCACGACTCATCACCTCTCGACGTGCTGGCCCGACGTGGGCCGTAAATAGCGTAGAGGCCACCTTGCGGTGGCCTCTACGGAGTGTATGTCCGGCGGCGTCCTACTCTCCCACAGCCTCTCGGTTGCAGTACCATCGGCGCTGAAAGGCTTAACTTCCGGGTTCGGGATGGGACCGGGTGTTTCCCTTTCGCTATGGCCGCCGTAACT
>JAOPYB010000189.1 GCA_025964835.1 Nocardioides sp.
AGCGACCAGCCCGCGGCCTCGAGCGCCCGTCGTACGGCGCGCGCGTGGCCGACCGCACCGGGGTTGTCCCCGTGCACGCACACCGAGTCGACCGACGCCGCCAGCTCGACCGCGCGCGCGGCGATCCGGTCCGGGTCGGACAGCACCGCCCCGGGCTCGGCCCGCCCCACCAGCCGCCCGTCGGGGCCGTAGGCACGGTCCGGGAAGCCCTCGTGGAGGACGGTGCGCCCGGCGGCGGCGGCCAGGGACAGGCAGGCACCGGGCATCCCGAGCACCGGCAGGGCGCCGGACCCCGCGAGGACGGCGGCCGCCTGCTCCTCGTCGTCGAGGACCCGGTGGTAGAGCGCACCGTGCGGCTTGACGTAGCGGACCGCGACCCCCTCAGCCGCCCCGACCGCGGTGAGGATGCCCACCTGGTCGGCCACCTGCTCGCGCAGCACGTCGCTCGCGACGTCGCGGGCGACGCGGCCGAAGTGCTCGCGGTCGGCGTAGGAGACCTGGGCGCCGACCGAGACGCCGAGCCGGGCGGCCTCGGCACACACCGCACGCATGATCGCCGGGCTGCCGGCGTGGTAGCCGCAGGCGACGTTGGCGCTGGTCACGATCGCGAGGAGTGCCGCGTCGTCGGTGACCTCCTCACCGAGGTCGGCATTGAGGTCGACGTGCCGGGCCGCGTCGGGCGTGTCCACGTGGCCGACGCTACCGCGCCGGACGGGCACCGATAGGTTCACGCCATGGAGACCCCCCGACCTCCCGTTGCGGAGCGACGCCCGAAGACGACCGAGGTCCACGGCGAGACCCGCGTCGACGACTACGAATGGCTGCGGGAGAAGGGCTCCCCGGACGTCACGGCGTACCTCGAGGCCGAGAACTCCTACACGCAGGAGCGCACCGAGCACCTGTCCGGGCTGCGTCAGCAGATCTTCGACGAGGTGAAGGCCCGCACCCTGGAGACCGACCTGTCGGTCCCGACGCGCAACCGCGGGCACTGGTACTACGGACGCTCCTTCGAGGGCCGGGAGTACGGCGCGAGCTGCCGCGTCCCGGTCCGCGGCGAGGACGACTGGACCCCGCCGACGCCCGCCGCGGACTCCTCCCCCGACGAGCCGGCGCTCGAGGGCGAGGAGCTGCTGCTCGACATGAACGCCCTGGCGGAGGGCCACGAGTTCTTTTCCCTGGGTGGCTCGTCGATCAGCCCCGACGGCACCAAGCTCGCCTACTCGACGGACGTGGTCGGCGACGAGCGCTACACGATCCGCGTCAGGGACCTCGGCACGGGTGAGCTGCTCGCCGACGAGATCGTCGGTGCCATCGGCGGCGCTACCTGGGACCGTGAGGGCGTCCACCTCTACTACACGACCGTCGACGACTCCTGGCGCGCCGACAAGATCTGGCGGCACCGGATGGGCACGGCCCAGGCCGACGACGCACTGGTCCACCACGAGCAGGACGCCCGGTTCTGGGTCGGTGTCGGCCGCAGCCGGTCCGACCGCTTCCTGATGATCGCGGCCGGCTCGAAGACGACCTCGGAGTACCGCTTCTTCGACGCCGACTCCCCCATGGCCGGCTTCCAGGTCTTCTGCGCGCGGGTCGAGGGCCTGGAGTACTCCCTCGACCACGCCGTCATCGGCGGCCAGGACCGGTTCCTCGTGATGCACAACCACACCTGGCCCGACTTCGAGCTCGGCGTCGCCCCGATCGCACCCAGCGGCCCCGACCAGTGGCAGCCGCTGGTCCCGCACGACGCCTCGGTGCGCCTCGAGGACGTCGACGCGTTCGCCGGTCACCTGGTGGTCCACCAGCGCAGCGAGGGGCTCACCCAGCTGCGCATCCTCGAGCTCGGCGGTACGGGCGTCACCGACGACTACCTCCTCGAGTTCGACGAGGAGATCTACACGGTCGGCTCCGGCGGCAACCCGAACTTCCACCAGCCGACCGTTCGGCTCGGCTACACCTCGATGGCCATCCCCTCCTCGGTCTACGACTACGACGTGCGGACCCGCGAGCTGACGCTGCTGCGGCGTACCCCCGTCCTCGGCGGCTTCGACCCGGCCGACTACGAGGAGCACCGCCTCTGGGCGCCCACGGAAGACGGCGAGCGGGTCCCGATCTCGGTCGTCTGCCGCCGCGGCGCGCACGGGACCGACGACGAGCCGACGCCGATCCCCGTCCTGCTCTACGGGTACGGCGCCTACGAGACCTCGATCGACCCCTACTTCTCCGTGGCCCGGCTCTCCCTGCTCGACCGCGGTGCCGGCTTCGCGATCGCCCACGTCCGCGGTGGCGGCGAGATGGGTCGCCGCTGGTACGACGAGGGCAAGCTCTTCCACAAGCAGAACAGCTTCTCGGACTTCGCGGCCTGTGCCCGGCACCTGATCGCGACCGGCTGGACCACTCCCGGGCGCCTGGTCGCCGAGGGTGCCAGCGCGGGCGGCCTGCTGATGGGTGCCGCGGCCAACCAGGCGCCCCAGCTCTTCGGCGGTGTCGTCGCGGGGGTCCCGTTCGTGGACATCCTCACCACGATGCTCGACGCGACGCTGCCCCTGACCGTCACGGAGTACGACGAGTGGGGCAACCCCGAGCACGACCCCTCGGTCCACACCTACATCCGCGGCTACGCGCCGTACGACAACGTGGTGGCCCTGGACTACCCGCCGATCCTGGCCGAGACGTCCCTCAACGACACCCGGGTGCTCTACGTCGAGCCCGCGAAGTGGATCGCGAAGCTGCGGGCCACCGCCACCGGGCGCCAGGACTTCCTGCTGCGCACCGAGATGTCCGCCGGTCACGGCGGGGTCTCCGGGCGCTACAAGTCGTGGCACGACCGGGCCTTCTCGCTGGCCTGGATCCTCGACCGGATGGGACTCGCGGACACGACGCCGGACCCGGCTCCGGGCCCGGCTCCCGCGGGGCCGGCCTGAGAAGTCCCTGAGAGTTCGCGCAGGTGGCAACTCTGACCAATCCTCGAGCGTCCTTGCTTACGAAGGCTCCATAGCTCCCTCCGGGCATTCTTCGGGAATCTCCGGGTACGTCGGGACGTTGGACAGGACGTGTGGCACCGCCCCGGCGGCGCCCATGAGCAGAGGAGGGCGTCCCATGGCAACACGTACCGCAACCCGGACCCGGGAGATCGAGGGCCGCGACAGCGTCGGCCTGTATCTCGACGAGATCGCCCGCAACCCCCTTCTCGACGCGGTCACCGAGGTCGAGCTCTCCAAGACGATCGAGGCCGGCCTGCTGGCCGAGTCGCTCCTCGCGCAGGGGCGCGTCGGCCGCCGCAAGGGTGGCGCGCCGATGGCCGCCACCGAGGCCGAGCTGGAGTGGCTTGCCGAGGAGGGCCGCAAGGCCGTCGACACGTTCATCACCGCCAACCTGCGGCTCGTCGTCTCGATCGCCCGCAAGTACGGCCGGGCCCAGATGCCGATGCTCGACCTGATCCAGGAGGGCAACACCG
>JAOPYB010000200.1 GCA_025964835.1 Nocardioides sp.
CGGCCAGGGCGTCCAGCAGCCAGGCGGCGGTCGACGTGGCCAGTCGCCTCTTCGAGGTCGCCGGCACCCGCTCGGCGCTGGCGAGCCTGAACCTCGACCGGCACTGGCGCAACGCCCGCACCCACACGCTCCACGACCCGGCGGGGTGGAAGGTCCAGCACCTCGGTCGCTTCGCCGTCGACGGCACGTTCCCGCCCAACCACGGGCAGCTCTGAGGTCTCGATACACCCGCTCGTCCCTCGCGGGCACTCGACCACCGAACTCCATGCACCGCTCGTCCCTCGCGGGCACTCGACCACCGAACTCCATGCACCGCTCGTCCCTCGCGGGCACTCGACCACCGAACTCCATGCACCGCTCGTCCCTCGCGGGCACTCGACCACCGAAAGGAAGCCATGACCCGGCTCATGTTCCACTGGTTCCTGCCCACCAACGGGGGCGACGGCCGCCAGGTCGTCGGCGGCGGCCACGGCGTCGACGCCATCCCGTCCGGCCGCCCGGCCTCGGTCGCGTACCTCGGCCAGATCGCCCGCGGTGCCGAGGACATGGGGTTCGCCGCCGCCCTGACGCCCGCCGGGGCCTGGTGCGAGGACGCCTGGCTGTCGACGGCCATGCTCAGCCAGGTCTCCGAGCGGCTGAAGTTCCTGGTCGCGTTCCGCCCCGGGCTGGTCTCGCCGTACCTCGCCGCCCAGATGGCCGGCACCTTCCAGAACCTGAGCGGCGGACGGCTGTTGCTGAATGTCGTGACCGGCGGTGAGGGCCACGAGCAGCGGATGTTCGGCGACTTCCTCGACAAGCCCGAGCGCTACGAGCGCTGTGACGAGTTCCTGACCATCGTCCGGGCCCTCTGGAGGGGCGAGACCGTCGACTTCCGGGGCAAGCACCTCCAGGTGGAGAACGCCACCCTGGCGCAGATCCCCGATCCCGTGCCCGAGATCTACTTCGGCGGCTCCTCGCCGGCCGCCGGCGACGTCGCGGCGAAGCACGCCGACGTCTACCTGACCTGGGGCGAGCCGCCCGAGGCCGTCGCTGAGAAGGTGAAGTGGATCCGGGGCCTCGCCGAGCAGCAGGGTCGCGAGATCAGGTTCGGGATCCGGATGCACACCATCACCCGTGACACCTCCGAGGAGGCCTGGGCCGAGGCGGACCGGCTGATCGCCGGCATCGACGACGAGACCGTGGCGAAGGTGCAGGCCGGGTTGCGCAGGAGCGAGTCGGAGGGCCAGCGCCGGATGCTCGAGCTCAACGGCGGCAGCAAGGACGACCTCGAGATCTACCCCAACGTGTGGGCGGGCGTCGGCCTGGTGCGGGGCGGCGCCGGCACCGCGCTCGTGGGCAGCCACGCCGAGGTCGCCGACCGGATCGAGGAGTACCACTCGGTCGGCATCGACGAGTTCGTGCTGTCGGCCTACCCCCACCTCGAGGGCGCCTACTGGTTCGGCGAGGGAGTCCTCCCGATCCTGGCCGGGCGCGGCCTGTGGGAGCACCCGCACCCCACCGCGGTCAGCGCGCAGGTGCCGTTCGCCGCCGGTGCCCGGAAGGCCGCGTCGTGACCGCGCGCGTCGCCGTCGTCGTCGGCAACCCCAAGCCGCGGTCGCGCACGCTCGAGGCGGCCCTGCACGTCGCCCGCGAGCTGACCGGGAGCGAGCCGGACCTCGTCGTCGACCTGGCGACCCTGGGCGCGGCGGTCCTCGACTGGTCGGACCCCACCGTGGCCGGGCTGGTCGAGGAGGTGGGCGCGGCCGACCTGGTCGTGTTCGCGTGCCCGACCTACAAGGCCACCTACACCGGGCTGCTGAAGCTGTTCCTCGACCGGTTCGCGACCGACGGCCTGACCGGCATCGCCGTACCCCTCATGCTCGGCGCCGGCGCGGGGCACGCGCTGGGCCCCGAGCTCACGCTGCGTCCGGTGCTCACCGAGATCGGGGGCACGGTCCCGGCGAAGGGGCTCTACGTCCTGGACACGGCGTACGACGACCCGTCGGCGTACACGCACTGGCTCGACCTGGCCCGGCCGCCGATCACCGCCATCCTCGATAGCCTCCCCAGCAGAGCAGGAGCGACCGCATGACCGTCACGCCCCTCACCACCAACCAGGACCTCGACGCGGCGCGGCTCCGGGAGGCGTTCGGCATCTTCCCCAGCGGTGTCGTCGCCGTCGCCGCCGAGGTCGACGGTCAGCGGGTCGGCCTGGCCGCGAGCTCGTTCACGTCGGTGAGCCTCGAGCCCGCGCTGGTCTCGTTCTCGGTCGCGAACACCTCCAAGACCTGGCCGATGCTCCGCCGGGCGGGGCGCCTCGGCGTCACGATCCTGGCTGCCCACCACGGTGACGTGTGCCGCCGGCTGGCCGGGCCGGTCGAGCACCGCTTCGACGACGTGCCGCTCACGGCGACCGACGACGGCGCCGTCACCCTCGACGAGGGGCTGGCCCGGTTCGACTGCTCGATCTACAACGAGGTGGAGGCCGGCGACCACACGATCGTGATCCTCGAGCTGCACGCCGTCGAGCACAGCGACACCTCGCTGCCGCTGGTCTTCCACCGCAGCGCGTTCGGTCGTCTCGCCGCCAGCGCCTGACCCCCAGCGCCTGGACCCCCAGCGCCTGGACCCCCAGCGCCTGGACCCCCAGCGCCTGGACCCCCAGCGCCTGGACCCGATCGTGTGCACCCGCGGTCGGGTCCGGGTCTTCTCCGCCCACGCTCTAGCCTGAGCCGGTGAGCACGCAGCGTCGGGTGGCCGTGGTGGGCGGCGGTGTCGCCGGCCTGACCGCGGCGCACGACCTCGCCGCCGCGGGTCACGACGTCGTCCTCCTCGAGGCCGCCGCCGCGGTCGGCGGCAAGCTTCGCCGGCTCGAGGTGGCGGGCGTGAGCGTCGACGTCGGCGCCGAGGCGATGCTCAACCGTCGTCCCGAGGGCGTCGACCTCGCCCGCTCGCTCGGCCTGGCCGTCGAGCACCCCACGGCCGCCTCCTCGCGGATCTGGACGCGCGGTGCCCTCCGGCCGCTGCCCCGTTCGCTGATGGGCGTGCCGCTCGACCTCGACCAGCTCGTCGCGTCGGGGGTGCTCTCCGACGAGGGCGTCGAGCGGGTCCGGCGCGAGCCGACGCTGCCGCCCGAGGTGGTGGACGGAGACGTCTCCGTCGGGGACCTGGTGTCCCGGCGCTTCGGTGACGAGGTCACCGACCGGCTGGTCGAGCCGCTGCTGGGCGGGGTCTACGCCGGCCGGGCCCGGGAGCTCTCGGCGCGGGCCGCCGTCCCGCAGCTCGTCGCGATGGCCGAACGCGGCTCGGTGCTGGCGCAGGCGGCCACGATCCCCACGACCCGCGACCTGCCGATCTTCGCCGGTCTCCCGGGCGGCATGGCCGGGCTCGCCGACGCCCTCGCCGGCGCGGGCACGTTCCTGGTCCGGACGGAGGTGACGGTCCGCGAGCTGGTGCGGATCCCCGACGGCTTCCGGCTGACGCTCGGACCGACCACGCACCCCGAGGCGCTCGACATCCACGCCGTCGTGCTCGCCACCCCCGCAGCGCCCACCGCGCGCCTGCTCGCCGATCTGGCCCCCGTCGCGGCCGCCGAGCTGGCGGTCGTCGAGTCGGCGTCGATGGCGGTCGTGACCCTGGCGTTCCGGGTGGCCGACGTGCCGGACCTGGCCGCGACCACCTCGTCGGGCTTCCTGGTGCCGCCGGTCGACGGGCGCCGGATCAAGGCCTCGACGTTCTCGTTCGCCAAGTGGGGCTGGGTCCGCGCGGCCGGGCGGGGTGCCCTCGACGGCGAGGACGTCCTGCACCTGCGCACCTCGCTGGGCCGGCACCGCGAGGAGATCGCCCTCCAGGCGACCGACGAGGAGCTCGTGGCGGCGTCGCTCGTCGACCTGGCCGCCGCGGTGGGGCTCACGGCGCGGCCGGTCGACGCCCACGTGCAGCGCTGGGGCGGGGGACTGCCGCAGTACGCCGTGGGCCATCTCGACCGGGTGACCCGCATCCGGGCCGCGGTCGCCGCGGTCCCGGGCCTGGTGGTCTGCGGCGCGGCGTACGACGGTGTCGGCATCCCGGCCGTCATCGGGTCGGCGCACCGGGCCGCCGGTGAGCTCGCGGCGCCCGGCACAATGGAGCGATGAGCAACAGCAAGGCAGCGAAGGCCCGCGAGATCAACGACACCATCCGCTACACGATGTGGTCGGTCTTCCGTCTCGACGACATGCTGGGTCCGGTCGACGGCGGGGCCGACCGGGCCGCCGAGGGTGCCGAGGTCGAGAAGCTCTTCGCCGACCTCGCCGGGGCCGACGTGGTGGTCCGCGGGGTCTACGACGTGAGCGGGCTGCGTGCGGACGCCGACGTCATGGTCTGGTGGCACGCCACCACCTCGGAGGAGCTCCAGGCCGCCTACCACCGCTTCCGGCGTACG
>JAOPYB010000246.1 GCA_025964835.1 Nocardioides sp.
GGATGTCGTCGCTGATCTCCTGGGTCACCCGCGTCCGGTCGCTGTTGCTCAGCGGCCGGTCCTGCGAGGCGAGCACGTCGGCCAGGACCGACCGGACCCGCTGGTCGAGCTCGTGCTGGTCCATGTCGACGTCGTAGAGGTGCGGGCCGAGCTGCTTGAGGAGCTCGCCGTGGACGTTGCTCTTGAGCTCCTCGATGCGGTCGTGCTGCTGGGAGGCCAGTCGGCGCTGTGCGGGGGTGGGCGCGGGCGCGGGCGCGGCCGGCTCCGGGGGCGCGGGCTCCGGCTCGGCCTTCCTGGTGGCGGCCGTGGCGGCGGTCTTCGCGGCCGACCTGCGGGTCGTCCGGGCGGCCGCCTTCTTCACGGCCGGCCCGGTGACCGGCGCAGTGACCGACGCGGTGACCGTTGGTACAGGGACCGGTGCCGCGGCCGCCGGCTCCGGGGCGGGGACGTCCTGCTGCGCCTCGGCCAGGCGCCGCGCGGCGGCGAGTCGTTCGGCCAGGCTCACGGCGTCACCTCCTGATCCTGAAGCGGCGCGGCGCCCGGCCGGGCTCGGCCTGCCCGGGTGCCTCACCGGGCTCGCCCGCGGGCGCGACCGGCTCGCCGGCCAGCAGGGTGGCGAGCCCGCGGATCGCGATGCTGGAGGGATGGTCGGGGTTGCCCACCACGATGGGGGTGCCGGCGTTGGTGGCCGCGGCGATGTCGATCGACGTCGCCACCTGGGTCGCGAGCCCCATGCCGAGGATGGACTCCACCTTGTCCGCGCCGATGCCGACGGCGTCGTCGGCCCGGTTGAGCAGCAGGTGCCGGTGCCCGCGCGCGATGTTGAGCAGCTCGAGGGTCTCCAGCGCCACCTTGACGTTCTTGAGCGTCGGGACGTCGAGGGTCGCCACGACGACGCACTCGTCGGTCTCGTCGAGCGCCGTCAGGGTCTGCTCGTCGAAGGCCGGTGCGGTGTCGACCACCACGAAGTCGAAGGTCTCCTTCAGGGTGCGCAGCACCCGCAGGATGAGCGCCGGGCTGACCCGGTCGCGCACGTCGGGATGGCTGGGCGCCGCCAGCACCATGAGCGAGTCCTGGTGCCGGGTCAGCAGACCCTCGAGCATCGGGTGGTCCAGGGTGTCCTCGGACCCGATCGCGTGCTCGATCGAGTGGCTCGGGAAGAGCTGGAGCGTGATCGACACGTCGCCGAACGCCAGGTCGAGGTCGACCAGGCAGACCTTGCGGACGCCGCGCTGGGTCAGGGCCAGCGCGAGGTTCACCGCCATCGTCGTCTTGCCGACCCCGCCCTTCGGCGAGAAGACGGTGACCACCCGGCCCGTGTGGGCGCCCCCCGTCGGTCCGCGGAGGGCGACGTACAGCTGGTGGGCGCGGCTGACGGCCGCACCGATGGCCTCGATGTCCCCGTGCGCGACGACGTCGCGGGCGCCGGCCTTCATGGCCCTGGTCAGGACCTGGGTGTCGAGCGTGTGCCGGACGAGCACGACACTGATCGTGGGCCGGGTGGTCCGCAGGCCCTCGCAGAGGCCGACGGCGTCGTCGAGGTCGAGGTAGGGTCCGAGGACGACGACGTACTCCTCCGGGTGCTGGCCCAGCCAGGCCAGCAGGCGATCGGTCGCGTCGACGCCGTGGCTGCCACTGGGCAGCGCGCTCAGCAGCGACGTGAGGGTCGCGGTGTCAGGGTCGACGGCGGCGGGCATCGGGGCTCACTTGAAGAGGTTGAGGGCGGTCACGCCGGGACCCGGCCGAACGCTGCTGGAGTCGGTCAGCAGCGCGAACGCCACCTCCCCGGTCGACGACGCGAAGAGCACCTTCTGGGCGTCCCGCTGGTCCACGGCGATGGTCAGCAGGGTCCGCGGGAGCTGCTCGGTGGTCTGCTGCCCGGCGTCGTCCGTCGTCGTCGTGGAGACCGGCGTCGTGGAGCCGACCCCGAGCACGGTCACCCGGTCCAGCAGCATCCGGGTGAACGGCTGACCGGTCGCGCCGACCCCGTTGACGAACACCGCGATCTGCGAGCCCGGGTTCACGAACCCCGCGACCCGCGCCGGGTCGGTGAGGTTCACCGAGATCGCCAGCTGGCCCTTCGGGATCTGCAGGGGCGAGGCCGCCTCGGCCTGGCCGCCGAACTTGTCGGCGATGATCTGCTCGCCGGGGTAGATGCGGGTCAGCGCCACGAGTCCGGCGAGGCCGTCCGCGGTGGTCTGGACGCCCGTCAGCAGCTGGCCGCGGGGGACCGGCTGGAGCTCCACCTTGCCGGCCGACGCCGCGGCCTCCAGGGTCTCCCCGGGCTCGATGCGGGCGGTCGCCCGGAGCACCTGGACCGTGTCGAACCGGCTCTCGGCACGGTCGTCGGCGCCGCGCACGTAGAGGAGCACCAGGACCACCCCGAGGGTCGCCACCAGGGCGGCGGCGACGAGGAGAAGCCTGCGTCGGTCCATCAACGGCACCTTTCGGGTCTGGTCGAACCGTCGCACACCCCAAGGGACGGTCAGTGGCTCGCGTTGCTTCGGTGTCGCGTCCACCCGAACCGGACGCCGACACCGTGGATCACTCTAGGAGACAGACCTCCTACCGGTCGGTAAATCCGACCACGTGTCGTTCTCGGTGGCGCCCGGTCAGGAGGGGTAGAGCGCGTCGACCTCGTCACGCAGCTCGCGCATCACCACGTTGCGCTTGAGCTTGAGGCTCGGCGTGAGCTGGCCGCCCTCCTCGGTCCACTCGTCCGGCAGGATCCGGAACTTGCGGATCGACTCGGCCTTGGAGACGGCCTTGTTGGCCTCCTCGACGGCCGACTCGACCTCGGCACGGAGGTCGGGGTCGTCCACGTTGTCGGCGATGCTGCCGGTCTTGCCGTGTGCCTCGGCCCAGGCCGGGAAGGACTCGGGGTCGATGGTGACCAGCGCGGCGATGAACGGCTGGCCGTCCCCCACGACGATGCACTGGTCGACGAGCGGGTGAGCCCGGAGCCGGTCCTCGAGCACGGCCGGCGCGACGTTCTTGCCGCCCGCGGTCACGAGGATCTCCTTCTTGCGCCCGGTGATCCGGACGAAGCCCTCGTCGTCGACCTCCCCCACGTCACCGGTGTGGAACCAGCCGTCGCGCTCGAGCGCCTCGCGGGTCGCGTCCTCGTTGTCCCAGTAGCCAGCGAAGACCTGGCCGCCCTTGAACAGCAGCTCGCCGTCGTCGGCCACCCGCACCGCGGTGCCGGGGATCGGCCGGCCGACGGTGCCGATCTTGCAGGCCTCGGGGAGGTTGACGGTGAGGGCGGCGGTCGTCTCGGTCAAGCCGTAGCCCTCGAGGACGGTGAGCCCGATGCCGCGGTAGAAGTGGCCGAGCCGCTCGCCGAGCGGGGCGCCGCCGGAGACGGCGTACTGGCAGTTGCCGCCGAGGGCGTCGCGCAGCTTGCCGTAGACCAGCCGGGAGAACAGCGCGTGCTGGGCGCGTACGACGACCGAGGGCCGCCCCCTGTCGAGGCCGCGCGAGTAGGCGATGGCCGTCTCCGCCGCCCGGTCGAAGATCTTGCCCTTGCCGTCGGCCGCGGCCTTCTGCGAGGCGGTGTTGAAGACCTTCTCGAAGACCCGGGGGACCGCGAGGATGAAGGTGGGCCGGAAGTCCTGCAGGTCGGCGAGGAGGTTCTTGATGTCGGAGCTGTGGCCCAGGCGGGTGCGCGACTTCACGCAGCCGACCTGGATGATCCGCGCGAAGACGTGGGCCAGCGGCAGGAACAGCAGGGTGGACGCGCCCTCGGTGGCGAAGAGCTGCTCGAGCTCGTCGACCGCGACGCCGAGCTCGAACATGAAGTTGCCGTGCGTGAGCATGCAGCCCTTGGGCCGGCCGGTGGTGCCCGACGTGTAGATCAGGGTGGCGAGGTCGAGGGGAGTGGCGGAGGTGCGCCGCTTCTCGAGCTCGTCGTCGGAGATGTCCTCGCCGAGACGACGCAGCACGTCGACGGCGTTGTCGGCCAGCGACCACAGGTGGTTGAGCTGGTCGAGGTCGCCGCGGCCCTCGTTGACGCGGGCCACGTGCTCCGGCGCCTCGGCGACGACGGCACGGGCGCCGGAGTCGCGCAGGATCCAGGCGATCTGCTCGGCCGAGGAGGTCTCGTAGACGGGGACGGTGACCGCGCCGGCGAACCAGATGGCGTAGTCGAGGAGCGTCCACTCGTAGCGGGTCTTCGAGATCA
>JAOPYB010000249.1 GCA_025964835.1 Nocardioides sp.
TCGACGACGCAGCCTGGGAGGCCCAGATCGACCAGTGGCTGCCGTCCGCAGAAGACCGCCAGAAGGTCGCCGACCTGATGGTGCCCGTCTACGAGTACGGCGAGTTTGCCGGTTGGATCGCACCCCCCAGCACCGGCATCAACGACCAGCCCGTCGAGTTCGACTATGTCCACCTCGCCGAGGAAGGGCTGACCTGATCGTGCCCGACCTCACCTGGTGCCGCCACGAGAACCGACCTGGGACGCCGACAAGCAGCGCGTGATCGGCGGGCGCCCAAGGGTGCGTTCGCTCGGCCATTCTCAGAGGGCGACACGTCGCCGGGGGAGTGGTGGTCGGCCCACGACGGTGGCCCCGATGGCCGTGTACAACACGACTCGCGAGCACGAGCAGCGCGAGCTCGTCCACGACCGGCTCGTCGTCCCCGGCTTTCGTGGCGCTGGCGACGGCGACCTGGGCAAGTGCGTTGGCAGCGCGCCGGCCCAGACAGCCCGCATGCCGGCCGAGCGCCGTTACTGACCTAGGGCGTCGGGTCCGACTCCCCCACCATCCGGTCCCACTGTGCCTGGGCGGGTCGGTGCCAGCGGCCATGACGATCGTGGAAGGCGGCCGCGGCGCGCGGTCCAGGCCAGTCATGGTCGAGCAGCTCGCGCGGAAGGTCCGGATCCAGGGAGGGGAACCGACGCCACTCCTGGACCATCTCGATCTGGGCAGTGAAGGCGTCTGCTTGGGACTCGGCCTTGCGGGACTCGAAGGCGCTGATGAAATCCATATATCGGTCCTCGACGCTGGCGAGGTCCCAGGCTTCCCCCAGGAGCCGCTCTTCGTTGCCCAGACCTGCGGCCGACCCCGTCCAGGCGAAGGCCTGAGACTCCAGGCCGAGGTCGCGGATCACGTCGTGGACGGCGCGATCCTTGGTCGCATCGGGCGAGATCCAGAGACCAGATGTCGGCGAACCCAAGCCCAACCAGGTGAGCCGAGTGCGCAATCGATGACGTAGCTGCCTCTGCCTTTCGGGGATCGGAACGGTGAGAACCAGCCATCGACCGTCCCAGGGGCGTCGCTCGCGCATAAATCCGTAGATGCGCCGGGTGCCCTCCTCGAGGAGCTCGGACCCCGTGGATGTCAGCTCCCACTGGACCCGTCGCCCGTGGCGGGTGGCCGACAACAACCCCTCGTTGGCGGTTCGCGTGAGTGCCTGCCGTGCCGACTTCTCCTCCACACCGAGCACCTGGAGCGACTGCACCAGTGTTGCGGTCCAGACCTTCGAGTGTCGTGGGTGCACGAACTCACCCAGCACGGTAAGCAGAAGCGACCTGGCGCTGGCGGTGCCGACGTCGCGTCGTCGAGACGCGATGGTGGGGGACTCGGTCACGCGGGCTCCTGATGAGGTACGACGAAACGGGCGAGGATGCGACGACATTGTGTCAGCACCGCAACGACGCCCAGCCGGACGGCCGGACCGACATGCGACAGTGTATTGACGATCAGCAACTAAAGCGTAGAGTGTTGCCATTCCCCGTCTCCCCTTACGCCCGAGGTGCCGCATGACCGTCCTGGACACAGAGCAGACCCAGCAGCCGGGGGCCGACGCGTCCGCCGAGGACCCCGCCACGGTGCCGGTTGTCGACTTCGACACCCACCCGAATCGCTATCGCCACTGGACGCTCGAGGTGGATGGTGACGTTGCGACCGTGACCCTGAGCGTGGACGAGGACGGCGGGCTCGTGGATGGCTACGCGCTGAAGATGAACTCCTACGACCTCGGCGTCGACATCGAGCTCTACGACGCGGTGCAGCGACTCCGCTTCGAGCACCCACAGGTCAAAGCGGTGGTGATGACCGGTGGCCTCGAGAAGATGTTCTGCGCAGGTGCGAACATCAGGATGCTGGCTCAGTCCAGCCATGCCTGGAAGGTGAACTTCTGCAAGTTCACCAACGAGACCCGCAACGCCATCGAGGACGCGCGGGCGTCGAGCGGCCAGACGTGGATCGCCGCCCTGAACGGAACTGCCGCCGGCGGCGGCTACGAGCTGGCGCTGGCTTGCGACGAGATCGTGCTGATCGATGACGGGTCGTCCACGGTGAGCCTGCCCGAAGTGCCTCTTCTCGGCGTGCTCCCCGGGACCGGTGGGCTCACACGCGTCGTCGACAAGCGCCACGTCCGCAAGGACCGTGCAGACCTCTTCGCCACGAAGTCGGAGGGTTATCGCGGCCAGACCGCTGTCGACTGGGGGCTGATCGATGCGACTGTGCCACGTAAGTCATGGGACGAGGACATCGCCGGGCGCGCTCGCCGGGCAGCCGACGTCTCCCAGCGGCGCGATGGGTCAGGTATCGAGCTGACCGCACTGAACCGGCAGGAGGACGGTGACACCATCACCTACCCGCACGTCGTGGCGACTCTGAACCGGGAGGGCAAGCGAGTAGACATCACGGTGTCCGGCCCTCAGGAGAGCCCACCTTCCGATGTCGCGGCCGTCATCGCCCAAGGCGTCGACTGGTACCCCTTCGCCGTTGCTCGTGCGCTCGACGACCTGGTTCTGCGCCTGCGAACCAACGAGCAGGACCTAGGGACATGGGTCATCCGGACGCAGGGTGAGGTCGCCCAGGTGCTGTCCTACGACACGCAGCTGGGCGATCTGGCGGACAACTGGTTCGTCCACGAGACGACGGAGTACCTCAAGCGCACCTTCAAGCGGCTTGATGTCACGAGCCGCAGCTTGGTTGCCGTGATCGAGCCGGGCAGCTGCTTCGTGGGTTTCATGCTGGAGCTGGCCCTGGCCTGTGATCGCTCGTACATGCTGGAAGGCGTGTACGAGGACGTCGATCCCGACGCAGACCCGGCGGTCCTGACGCTGACCGAGCGCAACGACGGGCGCTTCCCGATGGGCAACGGTCTGTCCCGTCTGCACTCGCGCTTCTGGGGGCACGACGAGGAGCTCGAGGCAGCGCGTGAGAAGCAGGGTGAGCGCCTTGATGCGGCGGCAGCCGACGAGGTCGGACTGGTGACCATGGCGCTCGACGACATCGACTTCGAGGAGGAGATCCGCATCGTCCTCGAGGAGCGTGCCTCGCTGAGCCCTGATGCGCTGACCGGCATGGAGGCGAACCACCGCTTCGTCGGTCCGGAGTCGATGGAAACCAAGATCTTCGGCCGTCTCACCGCGTGGCAGAACTGGATCTTCATCCG
>JAOPYB010000250.1 GCA_025964835.1 Nocardioides sp.
GGTCCGATGTTGCCGAGACCCAGCACGGCGGAGCCGTCGGTGACGACGGCCACCGTGTTGCCCTTGGTCGTCAGCCGCCACACGTCCTCGGGGTGCTCGGCGATCGCCATGCTGACCCGGCCGACGCCGGGGGTGTAGGCCATCGACAGGTCGTCGCGGTTGCGCAGCGGCACCTTGGAGGTGACCTCGATCTTGCCGCCGAGGTGCAGCAGGAAGGTCCGGTCGCTGGTCTTGTGCACCTCGACGCCGGGGATCGCGTCGACCGCGACCTCGAGCTCCTTGGCGTGGTCGGCGTCGCTGGCCGAGCAGGTGACGTCGACGACGAGCCGCTCGTGGCTGGACTCGGTCACGTCGATCGCGGTCACGATCCCGCCGGCCTGCGCGATCGCCGTGGCGACCGCCCCCACGATCCCGTGGTCGGGCGCGGTGTGCAGGCGCATGGTGATCGAGTACGACGAGGTGGTGGCGGCCATGGTCGAACCTTGCTCTGCGCGCGTGGTTACGGGCAAGTCACCTACGCCTCGCGGTGGCCGCACGTGACGCCCGTCACTCATTTTGCACTTCGATCCTGATAGTGCAAGACTGCACTTCATGGCCGATAGTGCAACGACGACCCGGGAGCGCCGTCGTCAGCAGACGACCCACCGGATCACCGTGTGCGCCCAGCGCCTGACCGAGGAGCACGGGCTCGACGGCTTCACGATGGACGACCTCGCCCGGGCGGCCGAGGTCTCGCGGCGCACCCTCTTCAACTACTTCCCGAGCAAGCTCGACGCCGTGCTCGGTGCGGCTCCCGACATCGACGCCGAAGTCCTCGCGACCTTCGTGGCCGGCGGCCCGCACGGTCGCCTCTTCGACGACCTGGGTGCCCTCGCGCGCAGCCTCCTCGACGTCAAGGAGCTGGACCGCGAGTCGCTGGAGCTGGGCCGCCGGGTCCTGGTGACCACGCCTCGCCTGCTCGCCGCCGCCCACGAGCGCTTCGAGCAGCTCACCGCCGAGTTCGCCGAGATCATCCTCGACCGCGAGGGCCGCTGCTTCGGCCTGCCCCGTGCCCGGCTGGCGGTCCGGATGATGGTCGCCACCTTCGACACCTCCCTGAGCTCCTTCCTCGACGACCCCCGGGACCGTCCGATCGCGGCGGTCTTCGACGACACGCTCCGCGACGCGCTCGAGCTCCTCGCCTGACCTCGCATCTCCGTCCGCACCCACGCACCCACGAACCCACTTCCCTGGAGTACCCCCATGGCCACCCTGCTCTACCGCCTCGGCAAGACCGCGTTCCGCCGGTGGCCGCTCTTCCTCGCCGGCTGGATCGTCGCCATGGTCGCTGTCGGTGCCGTCGCCGGCACCATGTCCAAGCCGATGACCGACGCCTTCTCGATCCCGGGCATCCCGTCGGAGAAGGCGGCCGACCTCCAGTCGGAGCTGTTCCCGGACGCCGTCGCCGCCTTCGACCAGGCCGGCGTCAACGTCGTGGTCGCCGCACCCCCGGGCCACCAGCTCTCGGAGCGCCGCTACACCACGGCCGTCGACGACCTCGTCGCTGCGATCGCCGCCTCCCCACAGGTCCCGGCCGGCGCCCCGCTCGACAACCCCGTGTCGGCCGCCGCCGACCAGCGCGCCCGCGCGGTCGACGCCGCCCGGGAGGCCGGCACGTCGGTCGGGCACGCCGAGCAGAACGCCACCGCCCTCTCGCCGCTCTCCCCGGACGGCCGCGTCGGCACGATGGGCTTCGCGTTCGACGTCGACACCCCGGCCGACGTGCAGCCGGCCAGCCTCGAGGCCCTCGCCGACGTGATGGCCGACGCCCGCGCGGACGGGCTCACCGTCGAGGCCAACGGCTCCGGCATGACCGCGATGACCGGGCCGGGCGGCAGCTCGGAGCTGATCGGCATCGCGATCGCCCTGCTCGTGCTCGTGCTCACCTTCGGCTCCCTGATGGCGGCCGGGCTGCCGATCGTCACCGCGATGTTCGGCGTCGCCCTGGGCCTCACCGGCATCACGGCGATGACGGCGTTCATGGACATCGGCTCGTCGACCCCGATCCTCGCCACGATGATCGGCCTGGCCGTCGGGATCGACTACACGCTGTTCATCCTGGCCCGCTACCGCAACGAGCTCCACCACACCGACGACCGGGAGGAGGCCGTGGGCATCGCCGTCGGCACCGCCGGCTCGGCCGTCGTCTTCGCCGGCCTGACCGTCCTCATCGCCCTCTCGGCGCTCTCGGTCGTCGGCATCCCGTTCCTCACCGCCATGGGTCTCGCCGCCGCGGCCACCGTGCTGATCGCCGTGCTCGTCGCCCTCACCCTGCTGCCCGCGCTCCTCGGCCTCTTCAAGTCCAGGGCCTTCGGCGGCCGGGTGCGCCGCTACGCGCCGAAGCGCGAGGCCGACGGCAAGATCCTCAACAACGGCGTCCGGTGGGCCCGCTTCGTCGGCCGGCGCCCGGTGGCGGTCGTGCTCCTGGTCGTCCTCGGCCTCGGTGCGCTGGCCATCCCGCTCAAGGGCCTCCACCTCGCCTTCCCCACCGACAGCACCGCCGCGTCCGACACCACCCAGCGCAAGGCCTCCGACCTGATGGCCGAGGCGTTCGGTCCCGGTCGCGAGGGGCCGCTGCTCGTCGTCGTCGACGGCCGCGACCTGCCCGAGGCCGACCGCGCCGCGGCGTACGACGACGTCGTGGGCTGGGCCGCCAACCTGCGGGGCGTGGCCAACGCGCAGCTCGTCGCGCAGAACGAGGCCGGCACCGGCGCCCAGGTCCTGGTCACCCCGACCAGCGGCCCGGACGACACGGCCACCGAGAGCCTGCTCACCGACCTGCGCAACGGCCAGGCGGGCATCGAGCAGGAGACCGGGACGACGACCGGCGTGACCGGGCTGACCGCGATCACCACCGACGTCTCCGAGCGGCTCAGCAGCGCGCTCCCGATCTACCTGGCCATCGTCATCGGGCTGGCGTTCCTGCTGCTGATGGTCGTGTTCCGCTCGATCCTGGTGCCGCTCACCGCCACCCTCGGCTTCCTGCTCTCGGTGCTGGCGACGCTCGGCGCGACGGTCGCGGTCTTCCAGGAGGGCGCCTTCGGTCTCATGGAGGGGCAGCCGATCGTCAGCTTCATGCCGATCTTCCTGATCGGCGTGGTCTTCGGGCTCGCGATGGACTACCAGGTCTTCCTGGTCA
>JAOPYB010000254.1 GCA_025964835.1 Nocardioides sp.
GAGGCGAGGCGGTGGACCTGGCCCGCGACCTGCGGCCCGACGTGGTCGTCCTCGATCTCGGCCTCCCGGACATCGCCGGGCGCGACGTGCTGACCCGGGTGCGGGACAGCTCACCGGCCTCGGCCGTCGTGATCTTCTCGGGCACCGAGCCGGTCGACCGGGCGTGGTTCGACGACCACGCGGCCGGATACGTGCTCAAGGACGTCGAGCTCGACTACCTGGTGGACCTGCTCGAGGCGGTCACCCTGCCACGCGCACAGGCGACCGCCATCGACCTGTCCGACGACCCGGCCAGCGTGCTGCTGGCCCGACGGTTCGTGCGCGAGCAGCTGACCGGCTGGCAGCTCGAGGCACTGCTCGATGATGCCTTCGTGGTGGTGAGCGAGCTGGCCACGAACGCGATCAGGCACGCCGGCTCGGCCTACCGGGTCGGCCTCTCGCGGACCGGGTCCGCGCTGCGCATCGAGATCCGCGACTCCGGGGCCGGGACGCCCGAGCCGCAACCGCCCAGCAGCACGGCCGAGAACGGCCGGGGGCTGCTCCTGGTCGCGGCGATCGCGGCGTCGTGGGGCATCGAGGACGCCGACCGCGGCGGCGGCAAGGTCGTGTGGGCCGAGCTCGCCCTGCCCGGGTGATCGCCCGCCGGGCAGGGAAAGCTCCCGTCCAGACGCTCAGACGGCCGGGCGTGCTCCGTGCCGGTCGCGCTTCCCGAGCAGTAACCCGAGCGCGACCATGCCGAGGCCCAGCACCAGGTGCAGCCAGTTGTCGGCGTTGTTGACGGGCACGAAGTTCGCGGAGCTGTCGTGCCCGACCAGGAGGCCGTACACCCAGAGCACGAGGTAGATCGCGCCGCCACCGAGCAGGTACGCGCGTGCCCCGTCCCACGAACGCGCCAGCGCGAGCCCGGCGACGCCGAACAGCAGGTGCACGATGTTGTGGAGGATCGATACCTCGAAGATGCCCAACAGCTTGGCGTCGGAGTGGTGCCCGCCGAACTCCATGGTGCTGTAGTTGGTCGTGATGCCCGGGATGAATCCCAGGATGCCGACCAGCAGGAAGACCGCGCCGACCGCAGCGGCTGCCTTCTGCAGGTCGCTGCTCGTCATCGAGGCCATGTGTCCGGTGTTGTCCATGACGACTCCCTCTCGTTGTGCCCGATCGAAGCGGGACGTTTCTGTGTCAGCAGATCCGTACCCGCCCGCGGCCGGACGACACACCACCCGGTGTCACCACTGGGCTCAGTCCTGACGGAGCCGCGCGTAGCCGTGCTGCAGGGAGTCCGAGATCGCGGTGACGGCGAAGGTCGCAGCCCAGGCCCGGGCGACCCGGGGAGCGGTTGCCAGCCCCGCCACGTAGGCGGTGCCGATCCAGGGCGCCAGGCAGAACGGGCACGTCAGCAGCTCCCCCGCGGTGTGCCGGAGCCGACTGTCGTCGCGAGGTGACTCCTCGTGCTCGCTCGATCCTGCCGGTCCCTCGAAGGTCGTGAACGGCGCCCGCAGCGGGCTCGTCACCGATGCCTTCGAGACGAGGCGGCTGAGCTTGTGGGTGGCGATGCCGCCCAGTAGCACGTCGGTGAGCGCGAAGCGCTCGGGCAGCTCGCGCCCGGTCAGCCGCAACGCGAGCGCCCCGGCGGTGACCGTGAGCGCGAAGACCGACAGGCTGCCGGCGAACCCGGTCAGGTTCACGTCCCCGTCCGGGTCGTAGCTGTCCGCCGTCCTGCGGATGTGCTCTCGCGTATGGATGCCGAGCTGACGAGCGGCACCGTCGAATGTCGTGACCATGCCACTAGGTACCCGTTGGCGACCGGTCGCGTTCCACCTGAGTGGGTGAAGATCGTCCGCGCCCGGTGTCCCCCGGTGTCGCCCGGTGTCGCTCGGTGTCGCCCGGTGCACCGCCGGGTCCGTCAGGCGGTGCGCTCGCGGGGTACGGTGAGCCGCGTCACCCCGCCCAGGCGCCGACGCCAGCGGGCGTGGTCACCGAACGCGTCGAGCGTGCTCCACAGGACCTCGTGCGCCGTCCACGGCAGGGGCTCGTGGCCCTGGCGCCAGCTCTCGCCGAAGGAGACCCAGACCGGCGTCCAGCCGGCGGCGAGGTCCCAGGCGCCCCGCTGGGACTCCACGAGACGACGGCGGATCTGGAAGGCGGCACGGGGACCGTCGACGTGCACGGGGGCGCTGGCCACCGGCCACACCCACAGGTCGAGTGGCATCAGGACCAGCTCGAGCTCGCGCAGCACCCGCGGGTCGACCAGGACGGTCGCGACGTTCTCGTGGGGTTCCCTGCGCATGGCCGAACGCTCGTGTCAGCAGCCGGTCCCCGTCAAGACCCGCGCCCGCCTCAGTCCGCCAGCGCTCCCATCGGGTCCCACGCGGGGAGCACGATCGGCTCCTCGTCGAGGGCGGCGCGCAGTTCCTCGGGCAGGTGCTCACGACGTACGGCGATCTCGAAGACGTAGTCGCCGAACCAGGAGTCGTTCATCGTCCAGAAGCCCTGGTCGGCCTTGTCGGTCCCCCAGGAGTTCTCGACCCGCCAGCGCCGCGGAGCGGGGCCGTCCGGCCCGTCGACGACGTCGACACCGGTCAGCAGCATCGCGTGCGTCATGGCGGTGGCGTGGTGGTGGAGCCGGTCCGCCTTGGTCATGTCGGAGGTGGCGCCGTAGAGCGAGTCGTAGTCGAAGAGCGAGGCGTCCCAGAGGCCGCGCTCCTTGTCGTACATCTGGGCCACGTCACAGCCGAACCAGACAGGCTCACCCTGCTGGCCCTCGCGCCCCACGATCGAGTGCATGGCCAGCGTCTTCAAGGTGCCCATCTCGACGTTGAGGTAGACCACCGGGGGGCCGTCGACGACGTTGCCGAGGTGCTCGACCGTGAAGGTGCGCCCGTAGGGGCTGGACTCCCGCGGGTCGTGCACCAGACAGACGTAGTCGTCCACGGGCACGGTGACGTAGCGCTCGGCGAACTCCAGCGGGGTCAGCTCGCCGTCGCGGTGGAAGGCCTTGTCCTTGTCGCGCCACTGCCACGTGAACGACGTCGGCGGCGTGCCGAGGTGGAGGCAGAGCATCTGGTGGACGACCTTGAGCGTGTCGGCCTTGAGCTCGCGCAGCACCTCCGGGTCGCCGCCCGCGGCGGCGCGGCCGCGCAGGTCGCGGGCCGCCTGTCGCAGGACGCGGGCCAGGTCGCGGTTGAGCTGGCGGGTCGCCGAGGACGACACCGTCTCCGGCATCGCGCTCTGGGGCACCAGGCCGTGCTTGGCGATCAGGGCGAGGAACATGTTCCACTGCCCGCCGTCCTCGGACGGGGAGGCGAGGAGGTGGGCGACGGTGCGGTCGTCGACGTCGCGGTCGGCGGTCTCGATCACCGACTCGAGCCAGTGGTTCGCCTTCTCCAGCTTGTCCCAGAACAACGGGTAGTTCTGGGAGAACTCGAACTCCTTGACGCCCAACCGCTCGGCGGTGCCGACCCGGAGCAGGTTGAGCCCGGCGAACATCCAGCACCGACCCGACTGCTTCTGGTTGGTCGCGGCCCAGTCGTCGAGCTGGTGGCTCATCGACCGGTCGATGGTGCGGGCCAGCTGGTGGTCGAGCGCCACCGTGTCGACCTCGTTGAGCGTCACGGCGTTCTGGAGGAGCCGGTTGCGCGGCTCCGCGTCGAACTCCTTGGCGAAAAGCTCTACCTGGTCCGGGGTGAGTGCTGGCTCCATGCGCCCACGGTACGTCGGTCCCGGCTCACTGCTCGTTGGTCGGGGTCCCCGTGGGTGCACAGACGGTGCCGGCGTAGGTCACGAACGTCTGGACCTTCCGCTGGTCGGCCTTCGAGAGGCCCAGGTCGCCCATCTTCTTCAGGTCGTCCGCGCTGGCGGTGGCGTCGACGCTCTCGAGCGCCCCGACGTAGACCTCGAAGCCGGTGCGGGCCGCGTCCGGGATGTCCGCAGGGGTGCCGTTGCTCGCCAGCGTCGAGGCGAACGCCGCGACGTCCTTGCCGTCGCTGATCTGCGCGGTCGAGGTGAGGCCCTTGCAGAAGTCGGCGGCGGAGGTGTCGCTCGGCGCCGAGCTCGGGTCGCCCGCGGCCGTCGCGTCGGCGCTCGCCGAGCTGCTCGTGTCCGAGGCGGCGGACGTGGAGTCGTCGTTCCCGCCACAGGCCGTGGCGAGACCACCGGTGGTGATCAGGCAGGCGGCGATCAGGGTGTGCTTCAGGCGCATGGTCTCTCTCGTCTCGCGTCAGGGGGTCGGCCGGGAAAACGGCGACCACGACCGTGTCACGCGAGTCTGTGCGTCAGGCGCCCGGGCCTGTGCTCTTGCTGAAGACTCGCTGAGTTTCGGTACTCAGGGCGGCCTGAGTCGGCCATCGCTGACGTGACCGGTGCCACCGGGGGCCTAATGGGCACATGCCCCGCTACGCAGACCCCACCCGGTGCCCCGACTGCCTCGGCACCCTCCCCGCGGACCCCGCACGCTGCCCGAGCTGCGCACTCCCGCTCCGGGGGCCCGACGCCACCGTGCTCTTCCAGACCCTGCAGACCGCGGACCGGGTCCTGGGCCGCTTGCGCGCCTCGGCGCCGGCCGTGGCCACCGCACCCGCCGCGGCGCCGCTCGCGGCCTGGACCCCCGAGACCTACCCGGCGCCCGCGCCGCACCCCGCGCCGGTTCGGCACGGTCTCAGCGCCGCCTCGGTGCCCAAGATCCTGCTGGGGCTGGGTGCGCTCTGCCTGCTCGTCGCCGCCGTCACCTTCCTGGCCGTCGCCTGGACCTGGCTCGGCGTCGGGGGGCGTACGGCGGTCCTGGTCGCCCTCACGGTCGTCACCGGTGGACTCGGCACCCGGCTGGGGCGCGGGGACCTGCGGATCGCGGCCGAGTCGCTCACCGTCGTCTCGCTCGGGCTGCTCGTCCTGGACGTGCTGGGTGCCGACAACGCCGACTGGCTGGGCAACGTCCACGCCCCGGCCCTGGCCGGCATCGTCGGCGGTGTCCTCCTCGCCGCGTCCGTCGCCCTGCTGCTCGCACCGCCGCGGCTGGTCGCGCCGCAGCTCGTCGCGGCCCTCGGGCTCGGCACCGGCGTCGCCGGCGTCGCCGGGCTCGGCGAGCACGACCGGCTCGTCGCGGCGGCCGGCGTGGTCGCCTTCGCCGCACTCGCCCAGCTGGGGCGCCTGCTGGCGGTCCGGGTCCTGCCCTGGGCCGCGTCCACCGGCGCCGCCGCCTGCTGGACCGCGCTCGCCCTCTCGGGACTGATCGAGGCGACCGCACATCCGACGCTCCACGGCCTCTGGGTCGACGGCCACGGCTGGCCGCTGCTCGGCGCCTCGGCCCTGCTCCTCCTGCCGATCGCCTTCTGCCGCTCCTACCCCGACGCGCGGGCAGCGGCCGGCGCGGCCGCCGTCACCCTCGCGACGGTCACGCTCGCACTCCCCGGCCTCGACGACGGTGTCACCCGGCTGACCCTGGTCTCGCTCGCCGTGCTGGTGGTGTGGTCGGCCGCCGCCCTGGTCACGCCGGTCCGCTGGGGCCTCGTCCCTCGCGCGCCGCTGGCTCTCGCCACGCTGCCGGTGCTGACGGTCTCCGTCGCGCTCGTGGCCGACGCGGCGGCCCGGGTCCTCGGCCTGAGCGACCCCTTCTCCACCACGGCGGCGGTGCGACTCGTGTCGGTGACGTCCGTCGGCCACCCGGGCCTGCTCGTCCCGGGTCTCGCGGCGCTGGCCCTGGCCGCCGCCGTGCTGGTCCCGGCCTCGCACCGGGCGGCCGCGCGGCTCCCCCGGTCGGCGGCCCCCGCCGCCCTCCTCCTGGCCGGTGCGGCGACCCTGGCCCTGACCCCGGTACCGCTCTGGACGGTCGTCGTGACGCTCGCCGCCGCGGGTGCCGTCCTGGTCGCCGATGCGCTCACCCGCCCGAAACTTTCGGGCGGGTCGGCGTCCCAGGACCGCACCGCCACGGTCCTGGCAGCCGGCGGCGTGGCGCTGCTGGTCGTCGCCACCGTCGCCGCCCTCCCCAGCGCGGCGCTGACGACCGGCACGGTCGCCGTCCTCCTCCTCGCGGCGGTGCTGACCGAGGTCACCGGCCACTTCCCGGAGGCACGCCTGGTGAGTGGCGTGATGCTGCCGGCCGCCGCGGCCGGAATGCTCTGGTCCGCTGCCGAGGTGGCCGGGGTCGACGACGCCTACCGGGGCGCCCCCGTCCTGCTCGCGGTCGGCATCCTCGCGATCCTGCGACCGCGGCTCGCGATGGAGTCGTCCGCGGCCCTGGCCGCCGTCGTGACGACGCTGCCGGCGATCGACGCCGCCGTCGACCAGCCGACCTCGCTGGCCCTGCACCTCACCCTCGCGGGGGCCCTGGTGAGCGCCAGCGCCCTGGTCACGCCGAGCAGGCGCCCGGCCGGTTGGCTGGGCGGCCTGCTCCTGGCGGCCGCGACCTGGGTGCGGCTCGCGGACCTCGGCGTCCAGGCCCCCGAGGCCTACACGCTGCCGACGGCGGTCGCCCTGGCCCTCCTCGGGCTCCGGCGCCTGCACGTCGACCCGGAGGCGTCCACGGGCCTGGCCCTGGTGCCGGGCCTGGCCCTGGCGACCACCCCGTCGCTCCTGTGGGTGCTCGCGGACGACCTGGTCTCGCTGCGCGCGGTCCTCCTCGGCACCGCCTGCCTCGCACTGGTCCTCGGCGGCGCGACCCTGCGCTGGAGCGCTCCGCTGGTGGTCGGCTCGGCCGTCGGCGGGCTCCTGGTGCTGGCCGAGCTGGCGCCGTACGTCGTGGTCACGCCGCAGTGGGTCCTGATCGGCGCGGCCGGGACCGTGCTGACCCTCGTCGGGGTCACGTGGGAGCGACGGCTGCGCGACCTCAAGCTCGGCGCGGACTACCTCGGCCGGCTGCGCTGAGCCGGGGGCTCAGAGCGTCATCCGGGCGACGCACACCTCGTCGGTCGCGCCGTTGACGGCCCGGAAGCGGAACGAGTCGCTCCCGGCGTGGTCGTCGGTCCTGCGCCCGACCTCGAACGAGCCGCTCGCTCCCCGGGTCATCGAGGTGCCACGGGCGGCGACGTCGCCGTCGTGCGTCAGCACCCAGTGCCAGGTCTGGCCGCTCTGGTTGCTGTCGATCTCCGACTCGACCTCGATGCGGCCGTCGTCGGGCTTGGCCTTGATCTTCCAGTCGGTGCTCCCCGAGCACGAGCCGCGGTGGGTCTCGGCGCCGCCCCCGCTGGCGAGGGCGGAGCCGGTCCCGACGACGGAGACGGAGGTGGCGAGCAGGGCGGCGGCGGCGATGCGGACGGACAGTTTCATGTCGGGCTCCTGAGGTTCGGTGGGTGAGTACGCCGAAGCCTCGCGGCCGCCCATGTGCTGGGGATGAGCCGCCGATGAGAGGGGTCTCATGGTCCGGGGAGCGGGTCCCTCAAGCGTGGGGCACGCCGATCGCCAGCACGGCGATGTCGTCGCGCGGGTCCTGGCGCTGGAAGTCCAGCACGTCGGCGACCAGGCCCCCGACCAGGTCCGCCGCGCTGCCGCGGTGACGGGAGATGGTGGCCAGCAGCCGCTCGTCGCCGTACAGGTCGGAGTCCCGACGCCCCTCGGGCACGCCGTCGGTGTAGAGCAGCAGCAGGTCGCCGGGCAGCAGGCGCAGCGTGGTCTCGGCGAAGGAGGGGTGGTCGAAGATGCCGATCAGCGGCCCACCTCCGCCGCACGGCTCGGGCGCAGCGTCGCCACGCACGAGGAGCGGTGAGGGGTGCCCGCCGGTGCCGAGGACGGCGTACCAGCCGTCGCTGTCGCGACGCAGCCGCATCAGGGCGACCGTGCAGAAACGGTCGGTCTCGTGCTGGAGCAGCACCTCGTTCAGGCCCTCGAGGATGCGGCTCGGCTCGTCGTGGCCGACCGCGAGCGCGCGCACCGTGTGCCGGACCAGGGCCGTCACCACCGCGGCGTCGACACCCTTGCCGCAGACGTCGCCGATGACCACGACCCAGTCCTCGTGGCCGGCCGGGAAGACGTCGTAGAAGTCGCCGCCGACCTCGACCCCGTCACCTGCCGGCCGGTAGGCGGCGGCCACGTCGAGCAGCGGGATCGTGGGCGGGGTCGGCGGGATCAGCGTCTGCTGCAGGGTGCGGGCCAGGGAGTGCGCCCGCTCCTCGGAGCTCTCGGCCGCCTCCTTCGCCCGCAGCAGCTCGCGCTCGTAGCGGCGGCGCTCGGTGGCGTCGAAGACGGCGATCCGGATCACCCGGGGGCGCCCGTCGATGTCGCGGTCGAGGGTCGCGTTGACGAGCACGGGCAGCCGGCGGCCATCGCTGCGGACCAGGTCGAGGGCGATCTCGCGGACGCTGTCGTGCATCTTCAGGGAGGGCGCGTAGTGGGTCTCGTGGTAGATCCGGCCGCCCGGGGTGAGCAGGTCGACGAACGACAGCTTCCCGACGATGTCGCCGGCCTCCAGCCCGATCCAGGTGCGGAACGTCCCGTTGCACTTCACGATCACGCCGTCGGGTGTGGTCGAGAGGAAGCCGCACGGCGCCCGCTCGTAGAGCTGCACCGGGTCGTCGTAGACGAGCGCCTCCAGGAAGGCCTCGCGGGCCAGGCTCTCGCTGGTCATGGGGACGGGGTCGTCACTCCCCCGGGCCACCACGGACGAAGCCGGCCATGGCCGCGACCGTCTCGTGGGGGGCGCTCAGCTGCGGGCAGTGCCCGGTCGCCTCGAGCATCGTCATCGTGCTGCCGGGGATCGTGTCCCGGACGTAGGTGCCGACCGCGACCGGCGCGATCAGGTCGTTGCTGCACTGCAGCACCAGCGTGGGCGTCGTGACCCTGGCCAGCTCGGGTCGCGTGTCGGTCAGGAACGTGACGCGCGCGAACTGGCGGGCCACGGTCGGGTCCATGCGGCAGAAGCTCTCGGTGAGCTCCTCGCCGAGCTCGGGACGGTCGGGGTTGCTCATGATCGCGGGGGCCATCGCGGCCGACCAGCCGAGGTAGTTGCTCTCCAGGGAGTCGAGCATGTCGAGGATGTCCTCCTCGGCGAAGCCCCCGACGTACGCCGCCTCGTCGATGTAGCGCGGGGACGGGCCGACCATCACCAGCTTGTCGAAGCGCTCCGGCTCGGCCACCTCGGCGAGGGCCCCGATCATGGCCGAGACCGAGTGACCGACGAAGACGACGTCGCGCAGGTCGAGCTCGCGGATGATCTCGAGGACGTCGTCGGCGTAGCCCTGGAGCGTGGCGTGCCGTACGGGGTCGTAGGCCGAGAGGTCGGAACCGCCGGCGCCGACGAGGTCGAAGAGGATGACGCGGAAGTCGTCGGCGAACGCCGGGGCGACGTGGCGCCACATGTTCTGGTCGCATCCGAAACCGTGGGCGAACAGCATCGGCTGGCCCTCGGCCGGGCCCGTGACCGTGACGTTGAACTTCGTGCGCGCATCCACGGGCACGACCCTAGCCGAACACGCCGTCTGACCTGCGGAAAGATCAGAGCGGCTCGCCCTCTCGCAGCCGGTCGCCGAGAGCCAGCCGCACCATGTCGTCGTACCCCATCGGCTCGAGGTCGACGACGCCCCGGATCGAGTCGTCGGTGACGACCACCTCGGTGTCCATGGACTCGACCAGGTTGCGTCCGGTCGCGACGTCGACCTCCGTGAGCGCCGCCAGGCCGTACGACGAGACGGTCGCCACCACGTCACCCACCACGTCGCCGACGACGCCGTCGTTGATGAGCGGGACCGAGACCACCGGGACGTCCCTGCCGCTCTGGACGACGGAGGCACGGCGGAGCATCTCCTCGTAGGTCAGCACGTCGGCGCCGCCGATCTCGAAGCTGCGGCCGAAGGCCTCGGGCCGGTCGAGCACGCCCACGAGGTAGGCCACGGTGTCCGACAGGGCGATGGGCTGCGTCCGGGTGGCGGCCCAGGGCGGCGCGACCAGGAGCGGCAGGCTGTCGACGAGCTGGCGGGTCATCTCCCAGGAGATCCCGCCGTGCCCGACGACGATGGCGGCCCGGAGCACGGTCACCGGCACGCCCTCCGCCCCCAGGAGGGTCTCGACCTCGCGCCGGGAGCGCAGGTGCGGCGACAGGTCGGGACCGTCGGCCCCCAGGCCACCGAGGTAGACGATCTGGCGGACCCCGGCCGACGCGGCAGCCGCGCCGAAGCTGCGCGCGCCGGCTGCGTCCTCGGCCTCGAAGTCCTTCGAGGAGAGCGAGTGGACGAGGTAGTAGGCAACGTCGACGCCGTCCAGCGCCTTCGCCAGGCTGTGCGGGTCGCCGATGTCACCCGCGACCGGATCGCCGGCGCCGGTGTACCCCTCGGGGCGTCGGGTCATGGCGCGCACCCGGTGGCCATCGTCGACGAGGGCCCGGGCGAGGCTGGCCCCCACGAAGCCGGTCGCCCCGGTCACCAAAACCTGCACGTCCGACACGTCGCTCCCTCCCGGCCCGAACCCCGCGTCCGGGACCACAGGCACAGTGCCCCGTCCGGGCCCGGTCCATGTGTGCGGTGCCTCGCCAGGGTCGGTGAAGGTCGGTGAGGTTCCGCACAGGTGTGGCGATGCGGACAGCGGGCACGGGGGAGGGAGCCCGCAGGGACGCGGGCCCGCCCAACGGATGCGAGGCACGCGGTGGAACCGAGATGGACCGAGGGGCCGGTCGAGCTCACGCTCGTGCGGCACGGTGAGAGCCTGGGGAACCAGGCCGACAGCGCGGCGCGGGAGGCCGGGGCCGAGCGGCTCGACCTCGACGAGCGCGACGCCGACGTCGCCCTGTCCGACACCGGCCGCGAGCAGGCGGACGCCGTCGCGCAGTGGCTGGACGGCGCTGGCTCGGTCGGCCCGCCGACCCTCGTGATCAGCTCGCCCTACCGCCGGGCTGCCGAGACGGCCCGCCGTACGGCGTCCGCGCTCGGGGTCGACCTCGTGCTGGACGAGCGGCTCCGCGAGCGCGACCTGGGCGTCTTCGACGGCCTGACCGGCGTCGGCATCCGCGCGCGCTACCCGGAGGAGGCCGAGCGCCGCACGAAGCTCGGCAAGTTCTACTACCAGCCGCCGTCGGGCGAGAGCTGGTGCGACGTCTGCCTGCGGGTGCGCAGCCTGCTCAACGACCTGCGGCACGGCTTCGACGGCGAGCGGCTCTGGCTGTTCACCCACCAGGCGGTGATCATGAGCTTCCGCTACGTCCTCGAGGGTCTCGACGAGGAGAAGCTCCTCGACATCGACCGGGAGGTGCGGATCCCGAACGCGTCGCTGACGACGTACCGGCGCGACGGGAACCGGCTGGAGCTCGTCTCCTTCGCCGACACGGCCGCGGTCGACGCGGCGGATGCCGATGTCACCCACGAGGAGCCGCAGGCGGGATCGGGTCATGACGCGCCCTGACCCGACCGTCGTCACCCCGGCCACGCTGCGCGCGTGGCCGCTCCCCGAACCCGGGGCGGGCAAGGAGGCCCGGGGCCGGATCCTGGTCGTGGGAGGGACGAGCGGCACACCCGGTGCCGTGCTGCTCGCGGGGGAGGCCGCCCTCCGGGTCGGGGCGGGCAAACTGCAGATCGCGACCGTCGACCCGGCCGCGGGCGCGCTGGCCGTGGCCGTGCCGGAGTCGCTCGTCCTGGTGCTTCCCGGCACGGAGGGCGGGGCGATCGCCGCGTCCGCGGCGGCAGACCTCGAGGCCCCGGCACGGGACAGCGACGCGGTGCTGGTGGGGCCCGGGTTCTGCGACCCGGACGAGTCCGTCGCGCTCCTGGAGGCCCTCGCGCCGATGCTGGAGACCCCGACGGTCGTCGACGCGCTCGCCTCCGCGTTCCTCACCGAGCATCCCGACGGGCTCCGCCACCTCGAGGGTCGTGCGGTCCTCACGGTGAACCCGACGGAGCTGGCGAGGACCGCCGGCGTCGACGAGGACGAGGTGGCCGACGTCGCCGCCCCGGTGGCCGCGCGGGTGGCCGCGCGGTCCGGGCTGGTGGTCGTCTGCGGAGGCACCGAGAAGCTCGTCGTGGCACCCGACGGCCGCTCCTGGCTGGTCCAGGGCGGCGGGCCGGGGCTCGGCGTCTCCGGCTCGGGAGACGTGCAGGCCGGCTTCGTGGCGGGACTGCTCGCCCGAGGTGCGGACCCCGCCCAGGCCGCCGTCTGGGGTGCCTACGTGCACGCCCGCGCGGGCGAGCGGCTGGCCGGCGGCGTGGGCACGGTCGGCTACCTGGCGAGGGAGATACCGCTCCAGGGCCCGGCGGTGCTCGGCGAGCTCGCCTGATCCGAGGAAGTCTCGGCGAAAGCGTCCGGTTCCAGCATTCCCGTGGATGATGGGAACGGAGGAGGTGATCGATGATGGACCACGGCTCGGAGCTGTTCCGGTGGTTCGTCGAGGCGAGCACCGACGGGCTCTGGTTGCTCGACGAGCGCGGCCGCACGCTCTTCGCCAACCCCAGGATGGCCGAGCTCCTCGGCCGCCGCCCGGACGAGATGCCCGGATTCTCGGCGTACGGCGCCCTCGACGACGAGGGCCGTGTCCAGCTGGACCAGCACCTGGCCGACATGGTCGCGGGCGCCTCCGGGAACGAGAACGTCGACACGATGCTGGTGCGCCCGGACGGATCGGCCATCTGGGCCCTCGTGTCCTGGCAGCCGCTCCACGACGACACCGGCACCCGGATCGGCTGGCTGCACCGGGTCACCGAGTACACCGAGCGCAAGCACCTGCTCGAGACGCTCCTCGAGCGGGAGCAGCAGCTCGCGACGGCCCAGCGGATCGCGCACATCGGCAGCTGGGAGTGGGACGTCGCCTCCGACACGGTGACCTGGTCCGACCAGCTGTACCGGATGTACAACCTCGACCCCGAGGAGTTCACCGGGACCTACCAGGGTTTCCTGGACTTCGTGCACCCCGAGGACCGACCGCTCGTGCAGCAGCACGTCGAGTCGACCTTCGCCGGCGCGGACGAGTTCGCCTTCGACACCCGGATCGTCCGCACCGGCGGCGAGGTGCGCTGGATCCGGGCTCTCGGCGTCGTCGAGCGCAGGACCGACGGGATGCCGGTGAAGATGGGCGGCACCTCCCAGGACATCACCGACCTCGTCAAGGCGGGCCACCTCGCGGCGGAGGCCACCCGGCGGCTCGAGCTGCTCCAGACGATGGCGACGGCGGCCAACCAGACCAACAGCCTGAGCGAGGCGCTCCAGCTCGCCGCGATCGGCGTGCCGCACTACACCGGCTGGGAGGCGGTGGCGATCTTCTGCCTGGACCGGGCCGGCGCCCTCGAGTCGATCCCCCTGCCGCCCGACGCGAACCGGGTGGGCGTGGCACCGGACCCGGCGCTGGCGGAGCGCGCCCGGGCCAGCGGCGACGTCGTCTCCGTGCCCCAGCCCGGCCGTGAGCAGACCCACAGCCTGGTCGCCGTCCCGGTCCTGCTCGACGGCGACGTCACCTGCGTGGTCGAGCTGCTCGCCGACGAGGTCCCGCCGGACGACAACTCCATGAACCTCATCCACCAGGTCGCGTCCCAGCTGAGCCAGGTCGCGCAGCGCGAGTCCGTTGCCGTCGAGCTCGCCGAGGCCCGCGACCAGGCGATGGAGGCGTCCCGGCTCAAGTCGGAGTTCGTCGCCACGATGAGCCACGAGATCCGCACCCCGATGAACGGCGTCATCGGGCTCAATGACCTCCTGATGCGCACCGACCTCGACGACCACCAGCGGCGCCTGGCCGGCGGGCTGCAGAGCGCCGGTCTCACCCTGCTCGCGATCATCAACGACATCCTCGACCTGTCCAAGATCGAGGCCGGGAAGCTCGAGCTCGAGGAGGCGGACTTCGACGTCCGCACCGTGTTCGACCGCGTCGGCGATGTGCTGGGCGAGCCCGCCCGTGAGAAGGGGCTGGAGCTGGTCGTCGCCTGCCACCCCGGCGTCCCCGATCGGTTGCGCGGTGACTCGGTCCGGCTCGGCCAGGTCGTCAGCAACCTGACCTCCAACGCCATCAAGTTCACCGACAGCGGCGAGGTCGTCGTGCAGGCCCAGGTCGACGATCCGTCCGCGCCCGACGAGGTCGTGCTGCGGGTGACCGTGAGCGACACGGGCGTCGGCATCCCCCTGGACACCCAGGACGCGCTGTTCGACCCCTTCACCCAGGCGGACCCCTCGACCACCCGCCGCCACGGCGGAACCGGCCTCGGGCTCGCCATCTCCCGGCGACTCGTGGACGCCCTGGGCGGTGAGCTCGCGGTCACCAGCGAGGTCGGACGGGGCAGCACGTTCACGTTCACGGCCGTGCTGGGCCGGGCCACGTCACCCAGCACGCGACGGCATGAGACGCCGGCCGCGCTGCAGGGACGGCGCGTGCTGGTGGTCGACGACAACACCACCAACCGCTTCATCCTCACCGAGCAGCTCTCCGCCTGGGCCATGGAGCCGGTGTCGGTCGGCTCCGGCACGGCGGCGATCGCGGCGCTCCTGCAGGCCGTCGACGACGGCGAGCCCTTCGAGGTCGCCCTGCTCGACCTCTACCTCCTCGACACCGACGGCATCGAGCTCGCCCGGCGGATCCGCGCCGAGCCGCGCTACCGCGGTCTCAAGATCGTGCTCCTGTCCTCGGGCCACGACCTCGACCTCGCCGCCGCCCGGGCCGCCGGGATCACCCAGTCCATCACCAAGCCGGTGCGGCACGCCGACCTGCACGAGAGCCTCGTCGCGCTCGTCGGCGCCGACCTCGCCGAGCCGCACCCGACCCCCGCGGACGCGGAGCCCGCCGCCACCCAGACGGTGCTCGTGGTCGAGGACAACCAGGTCAACCAGATGGTGGCCACCGGGCTCCTCGACAGCCTCGGCTACCACTCCGAGATCGCGCACGACGGCGTGGAGGCGCTGGACATGCTCACCCAGCCGCACGCGTACGCCGCGGTCCTCATGGACTGCCGGATGCCCCGGCTCGACGGCTACGACGCCACCCGCCGCATCCGGCAGGCCGAGCCCGACGGGACCCACGTGCCGATCATCGCGATGACGGCGTCCGCGCTCGAGGGCGAGCGCGAGCGGTGCCTCGAGGCCGGCATGGACGACTTCCTGACCAAGCCCGTCGAGCGTGCCCAGCTGGACGCGATGATGCGCCACTGGGCCCGGGGCGAGACGGCGCCCGCACCCGCACCGGAGTCCCCGGTCGAGGGGCACGCCGCGGCCGACGTGCTCGACCGGGCGCGCGTGCAGATGCTCGACGGGCTCCGCAAGGACGGCGTCAGCTTCTTCGAGCGCACCGCCGCCTCGTTCCTGTCCCGCGTCGGCGAGCAGTTGCAGGCGATCCGCGACGCCGTGCTCGCAGGCGACGCCACGCACCTCACCGCCGCGGCGCACCTGCTCAAGGGCAGTGCGCTCAACCTCGGTCTGCCGCTCGTCGGAGCGGCGGCCGCCCGCCTGGAGGCGCTCGGCGACGAGGGCCGGACCGAGGGCGCCGCCGAGCCGCTCGCCCAGCTGGCCCGCGAGGTGGACCGCGCCGTGGCCGCGCTGCGCGCGGCGACCGCCGCACCACGCCCCCAGGGCACGTCTCCCTAGTCGGTGATCGCCAGCAGGGGTCTTACGGCGTTGCGTGCGGCGTGGATGCGTGACTTCACCGTGCCGAGCGGCGTGCCGAGCAGCTCGGCGATCTCGGAGTACTCCAGCTCCTGCACGTCGCGCAGCACCAGCGGCTCGACCAGCTCGGGGTGCGTCGAGCCGATGATCTCGAGGGCCTCGAGGAGATCCAGCCGGCTGCCGGCGATGACGCTGGTGGTGCGGGGGTCCGGGTGCGTGTTCGGCATGTCGTCGGTGAGCCGCTCGGCGGCCCGCCGCTTGAGGGTGCGGTAGGTGCTGCGGGCGCTGTTGGACGCCACCGCGTGCAGCCACGTCGTGAACTTGCTCCGGCCCGCGAACCCGCCGATCTTGGTGGCGACCAGGAGCAGGGCGTCCTGGGCGGCCTCCTCGGCGTCCTCGGGGTAGAGCAGCATCCGGCCGCAGATCCGGCGTACCCGCGGCTGGATCGCGGCCAGCAGGTCCTCCAGCGCGGCCTGGTCCCCCGCGGCCGCGCGGCGGGCGAGCTCCTCGAGGTCGGGCTCGTCGGTGCCCACTGTGGTCACGACAGTCCTCCCCACTCTCGACGGCCCGCCGCTCCGGTGCGCGGTCCCTGCTGCGGCACAATACCGAGGGTGTCCCTCCCGGAGCGTCTCGGTCGCCTGCAGCGGGTGGACCGTCTCGGCGTGGGCGGGTTCGCCACGGTGTGGCTC
>JAOPYB010000255.1 GCA_025964835.1 Nocardioides sp.
CGGCGGTCTTCCCGTAGGAGTAGCTCGCATTGCTGTTGGATGCGTTGTGGAACTCGAGGATGCTGTCCCAGCGGGCCGGCGTCGCGTCGGTCACCCAGTAGCAGGTCATCTGGGGTTGCCCGCGGCCTGCCGGGCGCCCCGGAGCGGTCATCTGCACGTCGGTCGACGACGAGTCTCGCGACGTGGGCGAGACCACGAGGTCGAGCTCCGGCGCCCGCGCAGGGGAGACCACCGGATCTTCCGCACCGCCAGGCTCGCGGCGGGCAATTCCGCGCTGAGCGTCGGTTCGCGCTCGAAGCGTTCGCAGGGCGGCACGGTTGACCTGCGGCGTGACCCATCCGTGCTCGGCCAACTGTCGCGACACGGTAGCCGTGAGGAGCTTCCTACTGCTCGCGTCCACCACGACGAGGTCGAAGTTCAGCCATCCTCCGTTGAGCCGGGCGGCGGCGCGCATGTCGTTCGACGGCTCGACCCGCAGCGCATAGCTGCCGTCGGAAGCGACGGTCGTGGAGCTGAGAGGGGTGACCCGGCTGACCGACCCCGCCGTTGCGCCCGACAAGGGTGAAGTCCAGCTGACAGACACCGACGCACCGTCCGCGACTCTCCCTTCCCCGGGAACCGTGCTGTAGACGTGGCCCTCGACAAGAATGCCGGCCTGGGGCTGCTCGCCGGAGGCCTTGCCGACGGCCGTCCCCAGGATCAGGCCGACGACCAGGCCGACCGCGATGCAGCCCGCGAACCTGGCCCACAGCGGCCCGGTCCACAGGCGCTCCCGGGGACCCAGGTCCTGGGCGCTCATGCTGCATCCTCGGCGACGCGGGACAGGCCCGGCGCGAAGAGGGCGCCCGCCGGCGCGCCGAGGGCCACCTCGATGGCGACGGCCCACTCCCGCTTGGTGCCGGTCGTGGTGCCCGTGACGAGGTGACCGATGGTCGCCTTGGAGGGGCCGGGCGTCTGGGCGATCCCGCGCACCGCCGCGGCGAGCTCGGCGTACGACAGGTGCCGGAACTCCAGGTAGTCCGCGAGAACGCGTCGATCCTTGACCTTCACTTGACCTCCCGAGCGTGCATCGTCACTTTCCTCGATAGACTAGACCAGTGTCTCGTGTAGCACAAGACGCAAGACGATACGAGCTTCCTAGACGAAGTCGCGCGATCGTCTAGTGGCGGCATGTGCAACTGACGCGTCATGGGTTAATTTCAGGGGTGGATTTCTTAGACGGCCCGTCTAGTACGCCGTTCGCTGCGCCGCCGGCCGACCCCCACGGGTGCCGGCCATGAGCCGCGAACCGCTGCCCGAGCCCTGGCGCTCGGCGCTGGAGCCGAAGGGGATCGAGAGCAAGCGCGGCCTGGCGAGCAGGGTCGGTATCTCGCCGCAGACGGCGAAGCGGCTCATCGACGGCATCGGCAGTCCGTCGGCCGAGACGGTCGCCCGGGTCGCGGACGAGCTGTTCGGCGGCGATCGCGTGCGGGTCTGGGAGCTCGCCGGCATCGCTCGGGAGGATCACGGGGACTGGGCGCTCCCACCCGAGGCCTCACAGCTGGACCCGGACCAGCGTGCCGCGGTCCTCGCCGTCGTGCGGGCCATGCTCCCGCCGGACGCACGCCGCCGCGTGTCCGGTGACGTCGCCGGTGCGGCCCCGCTGACGAAGCGGGAGAAGACGCAGCAGATCCAGACCAGGGCGGCGCGGAAGGGCAGCGGAAAGGCCCCCTGAGCCCGGCTCCCCGGACGGCGCTGTCCGCGGGACTGTCTAGGCTCCCGTCACATGACCCATCCGTGGCGTCGACTCCGCGCTCTGAGCCACATCGTCCTGGAATGGCACGACGAGGGCCCGATGGGGGAGACCGACTTCGTCGCGGGCACGATCAGCCTCCGACGTGGCCTCTCCCAGGCCGAGCTCCGCTCCACCGTCCTGCACGAGTGCCTCCACGTCGAGCGGGGCCCGGTCCCGATGGGGCTCGCTCCGAAGGAGGAGCACCAGGTCCGCAAGCTCGCCGCCCAGCAGCTGCTCCCGCAGGTCACCAAGATCGGCGAGGCGCTCGCCTGGGCGCAGGGCGACGTCGCGGCCGCCGCGGAGGAGCTGTGGGTCGACGAGGCCACGCTGCGAGACCGGCTGCGCTTCATGACCCGTCCCACCGAGCGCCGCTACCTCACGCGCAGGCTCGAGGGTGCGCGGGTCTGGACCTGAGGTCGTGCCGCTGTGTGGAGCGACCTGTGGCAGCATGCGCGGGCATGACCGACTTCGTCTCGACGCCCGACGGCCGGCGGCTCGAGATCCTGACCGGCGGAGCCCCGGACGGCCTCCCGTTCCTCTTCCACAGCGGCACGCCCAGCGCGGCCCTCGGCTACGAGCCGCTGTGGGACGCCGCCGCCCGCGCGGGCCTGCGGTTGGTGACCTACTCGCGTCCCGGGTACGGCGCCTCCACGCCGCGCCCGGTCGGCCCGCCGGTCCCGATCACGGCTGATGCCGCCGACAGCGCGACCGTCCTGGACGCGCTCGGGCTGGACCGCTTCGTCACGCTCGGCTGGTCCGGCGGCGGGCCGCGGGCCCTGGCCTGTGCCGCCCTGATGCCCGGGCGGTGCCTGGCCGCGGTCACCCTCGCCGGGGTGGCCCCTGCCGACGCCGACGACCTCGACTTCACGGGCGGGATGGGGCCGGAGAACGTCCGCGACTTCGACCTCGCCTCCCGGGGCCGGGAGGCACTCCGTCCGGTCGTCGAGGAGCAGGTCGCCGACTTCGCGACCGTGACCGGTGCGCAGATCGTCGAAGCCTTCGGCGGGCTGGTCGACGAGGTGGACGCGGCAGCCCTCACCGGCGAGCTCGCCGACTACGTCGCCGGCTCGTTCCGCCACGCCATGGACCAGGGGGCCGCGGGGCTGCTCGAGGACAACCTGCAGGTGATGCAGCCCTGGGGCTTCGACGTCGCGGACATCACCGTCCCCGTCTCGGTGTGGCAGGGCGCCCACGACAAGATGGTGCCGTTCGCCCACGGCCAGTGGCTGGCCGCCCGGATCCCAGGAGCCCGGGTCCACCTCTTCGACGACGAGGGCCACCTCTCGCTCGTGCACCGGATGGAGGAGATGCTCGCCGAGCTCGTGGAGCTGGCAGAGCCCGCGGCCAGTTCCTAGCTCGCCTTCTTCACGGCCGCCTTCTTGGTGGTCTTCTTCGCCGCCGCCTTCTTGACGGTCTTCTTGGCGGGTTCCTTCTTCGCCGTCGTCTTCTTCGCGGGCTTCTCGCCCTCCTCGCTGGACCCGTCGCTGGACCCGTCGCTGGACCCGCCGCTGGACTGGTCGCTGGACTCGCCGCGCGCCGTCTTCGCGGCGTCGACGGAGCGCTGCAGCGCCGCGAGCAGGTCGACGACCTCGCCGGACGACTTGGTCGAGGTCGCGGTCTTCTTGACCTCGCCACCCTCGATCTTGGTCTTCACCAGCGAGGTGACCGCCTCGGCGTAGTCGTCCTCGAAGTCGGCGGCGTCGAAGTCGCCGGCCAGCGTCTCGACCAGCATCTTCGCCATCTTGACCTCGGCGGGCTTCACGTCACCGGCGTCGATCGAGAAGTCGGGCTGGCGGACCTCGTCGGGCCACATCATCGTCTGGAGCACGATCACGTCGTCGCGGACGCGGAGCACCGCGACCGAGGTGCGCTGGCGCAGGGCCACGGTCACCACGGCCATCCGGTCGGCGTCGAGCAGCGCCTGGCGGAGCAGGGCGTAGGGCTTCGCGCCGGTCTTCTCGGGCTCGAGGTAGTAGGACTTCTCGAAGAGCATCGGGTCGATCTGGTCGCTGGGCACGAACTTCTCCACCGCGATCTCCCGCGAGGACGTCGACGGCAGCTCGGCGAGGTCGTCGTCGGTGAGGATCACCATCTCGCCGTCCTCGGTCTCGTAGCCCTTGGCGATGTCGGCGTACGCGACCTCCTCGCCGTCGATCGAGCAGACCCGCTGGTACTTGATCCGGCCGCCGTCCTTGGCGTGCACCTGCCGGAACGAGACGTCATGCGACTCGGTCGCGGAGTACAGCTTCACGGGCACGCTGACCAGCCCGAAGGACACCGCGCCCTTCCAGATCGCACGCATCGCACGTCTTCCTTCCCTCGGTTCACTCCAGTATCGGTCAGGATGGCCCCATGCGTCCCATGCTTGCCACCCGTGGCACCCACGTACCCACCGGCGAGTCCTGGACGCACGAGGTGAAGTGGGACGGGATCCGGCTGCTCGCCGACGCCCGCCCGGCGGCCCCGGCGGTCCGGCTCTGGACCCGCAACGAGAACGACGCGACCATCGCCTGGCCCGAGCTGGTGGATGCCGCGCCGGGCCGCGACCTCCTCGTCGACGGGGAGGTGATCGCGCTCAACGAGAAGGGTCTTCCGGACTTCGGCGTCCTCCAGGACCGCATGCACGTACGCCGGGCGGCGACCGCCGAGGCCAAGGCGCGGTTGCTGCCGGCCACGTTCATGGTCTTCGACCTGCTGCGTCTCGACGGGCGCGACCTGACGGGCGAGCACCTGTCCACCCGTCGCGAGCGGCTCGAGGGACTGGTCGCCGACGGTGTCGTCGCCGGCACCTGGCAGGTCCCCCCGTCGTACGACGACGGCGCGATGCTCTTCGACGCCACGCTCCAGCAGGGGCTCGAAGGGATCGTCAGCAAGCGGCTCACCTCGCGCTACGAGGCCGGCGCCCGCAGCCCGCACTGGCTGAAGTTCCCGCACCGCAAGCGCTCCTCCTACGTCGTGGGCGGCTGGCGGCCCGAGACGGGGTCGGTCGAGCGGCTCGGCTCGCTGCTGGTGGGGGAGCCCACGGCGAGGGGACTGGTCTACCGCGGGCGGGTCGGCAGCGGCATCGCCGGGGCCAGGGGGCCGGCGCTGCGCGACCTGCTCGACCCGTTGGCGCGCGACGACGCCGCGTTCGTCGACGAGGTCCCGCGCCTGGACGCGCACGGGACCCACTGGGTGGAGCCCCTGGTCGTCATCGACGTCGAGGCTCTCGGCCTGTCCCCGCAGCAGCGCCTGCGGCAGCCGTCGTACCGTGGGGTCCGCCCCGACCTCAGTCCCGAGGACCTCATGTGAGACGACTGCTGCCCCTCCTGCTGGCCGGTTTGGTCGGCCCAGCCGGCCTCGTCGCCGGCCTCGCCGGCCCGGCGGCCGCGAGCTCCGACGTACGCCTCGACGGCGTGCACGTCCGCCTGCGCGACCACACCCGCCAGGTCGTCACCGTCAACCACACCCGCGGCTACCACGCCCGGGTCGTCTTCTGGAGCCTGCGCGACGGCACCTGGCAGCGCCGGTTCCAGGCGGCCGACGGCCGGGTCGGGTACGGCGGCCTGGTCATCGGGCACCGTCGGCACCAGGGCACCGGGACCACCCCGCTCGGCACCTACACGCTCCCGTCGGCGTTCGGCACCCACCTGCGTGCCGACCGGTGGGGCCTGCCCTACCGCGAGATCCGGCGCGGCGACTTCTGGGTCGAGGACAACGCCTCGGCGTACTACAACCGCTACCGCAACCAGCGTCAGGGCGGCTTCCGCTGGCGGCTGCCCGTGACCGCCGAGAATGGCTCGGAGCGGCTCACCGACTACCCGCAGCAGTACGAGTACTCCGTCGTCACCGGCTTCAACCAGCGTCAGGTGCGCCACCGGGGTGCCGGGATCTTCCTGCACGTCAACGGCAGCGGCGCGACCGCCGGCTGCGTCAGCGCGCCGCGTTGGTTCCTGCGTCGGGCGATGGTGCACCTCGACGCCGACCAGGTCCCCCTGATCGCGATCGGTCGATGAACCACCCCACGAGACCGCTCGCTGCGCTCGCGCTCCGCCGGGGACCCCGATGACCCCCACCGACGAGGTGCTCGTCGACGTCGAGGGCCGCACGCTCAAGATCAGCAACCTCGCCAAGGTGCTCTACCCCGCGACCGGCACGACCAAGGGGGAGATTCTCAGCTACTACGCCCAGATCGCGCCGACGCTGCTGCCGCACCTGAAGGACCGCGCGGTCACCCGGATCCGCTGGCCGCACGGCGTCCAGGACAAGAGCTTCTTCGAGAAGAACGCCCCGGCCGGCACGCCCTCGTGGGTGCGGACCGCGAAGGTCCCGACCACCGGCTCCCGGGGTCCCTCCAGGAACGGCGACACGCTGGTCTTCCCCGTCGTCGATGACCTCGCCACGCTCACCTGGCTGGTGAACCTGGCCGCGCTGGAGCTCCACGTGCACCAGTGGACGGTCGGCCGCAACGGGCGGCCCCGCAACGCGGACCGGCTCGTCATCGACCTCGACCCCGGGGAGCCCGCGGGTCTCCACGAGTGCTGCGGGGTCGCGCTGATGGTGCGCGACCGGCTGGCCGAGCGCGACCTGGTGGCCAAGCCCGTGACGAGTGGCAGCAAGGGACTGCACCTGTACGCCGACCTGCCGGGCCGGATGCCCTCCGACGACTCCACGGCACTCGCGAAGGAGGTCGCCGAGGAGCTCCAGAAGGAGCACCCGACGCTCGTCACCGCCACCATGACCAAGGCGAAGCGCTCCGGGAAGGTGTTCCTGGACTGGTCGCAGAACGCCGGCTCCAAGACCACGATCTCGCCGTACTCGCTGCGCGGGCGCGAGCGGCCGTACGTCGCGACGCCGGTCTCGTGGGACGAGGTCGAGGTCGGCGCGGACGACCCGCTCGGTCTCGAGCAGTTCCGCTTCGACGAGGTGCTCCAGCGGGTGGCGGACCACGGCGACCTCTTCGCGTCCCCGCACTGACCGACGGTCGCGTCCCGGCCCGCGGCTCTGTTACCCAATGGTGGATCCCCCGTGCACCGCGTGTGGATCCCGCGTGGCAGGGGCGGTCCTACCTTGAGGATGTCGGACCGCTAGGACAGGACCAATGCCATGACCGCCATCACTGCCGGGATCAGCCGAAAGGTGTTCCTGCCGCTGGGAACGCTCGTCGGCGCCGGCGTGATGGTCATGGCCCTCGGGATTCCCTGGACCAGCGCGGGGGAAAGCGCAGGCGGAATCCGCCTGTCGGCCGACGACCAGCACGGAGCGACGCTGACCATCACCCACATGAAGCCGGGTGAGTCGGTGACGCGGAGCGTCACCATCCGCAACTCGGGTGGTACCGCTTCACGGCTGTCGTTCCAGGAGACGGGGGAACCGTCGTCCTTCGCCGACGGCGAGCTCAACCTCGCCATCGAACAGGACGGCAAACCGGTGTACGACGGAGACTTCGCGGGCATGAGCGACT
>JAOPYB010000269.1 GCA_025964835.1 Nocardioides sp.
TGACCAGCTCGGAGCGCTGCTCCTTGATCAGGATCGCGCGGGTGCGGAAGTCGGGGTCGTCGTTGTCCGCGACCTTGCCGATGATGGCCTTGATCGACTCGGCCTCGATGCGGGCCTGGGCGGGGTCATAGACACCGCACGGCAGGTCGCAGTGAGCGGAGACCTCGAGGGTGGGGGCGAACAGTCGCGCGAGCATGCGAGTCCTCTCGTCGTGGGGACCCCTGTGTCTGCAAAGGGGTCAGTAGGTTTCGGCTGCGACACTACTCCGCGTGCCACACGAAGATCGACCCGTTCATTTTCGGTGGAACGGGGTACCCCGCTGGGGGTTCGCCGTCGTCCGCGGCGACTCCATGAGCCCCACCCTGACCCCGGGGGACCGGCTGTTCGTCTCCTACCGCCGCGACGTGCGCCCCGGAGCGGTGGTCGTGGCGAGGTTCACCGACGGGACCCTCGCCGTCAAGCGCGCCGTCGAGCGCCGTACGACGGCCGCCGGCGATGCGGGCTGGTGGCTGCTCAGCGACAACCCGGAGCGCGGCGTCGACTCGCGGCACCGCGGACCGGTGCCCGACGGGGACGTGCTCGCGGTGGTCGTGGGACGGGTGTGGCCACGCCCGCGCCCTGTGCGAGACTGAGGCCAGGGAGACCCCCTGGTCCTGGGAGTTCCGCGAGCCACCCGTCTCGCGTCGAGCTGGACCACCGCATCCCCACGACGGGCCCCGGGCCCGGAAGGTTCACAAGGTCATGGTTGCAGCAGAGCCCGGCACCCCTCGCGTCGACGTCACGAGGTCCCACCCGCGTGCCGGGGAGCCCGTCTTCGACCTGCACGTCGGAGGCAAGATGGAGCTCCGGTCCACGGTGTCCCTCGTCGGTCCCGAGGACCTGTCGCTCGCCTACACGCCGGGGGTCGCGCTCGTGTGCGAGGCGATCGCCGCCGACCCGTCGCTGACCCAGCACTACACCTGGGTGCCGAACGTGGTCGCGGTCATCTCGGACGGCACCGCGGTCCTGGGCCTCGGTGACATCGGGCCGTCGGCCGCGATGCCGGTGATGGAGGGCAAGGCCGTGCTCTTCAAGCAGTTCGGCGGCGTCGACGCGGTGCCGATCTGCCTGGCCACCACGGACGTCGAGGAGATCATCGAGACCGTCGCCCGACTCGCGCCGAGCTTCGGCGGCATCAACCTCGAGGACATCTCGGCCCCCCGCTGCTTCGAGATCGAGGCGCGGCTCAAGGAGATGCTCGACATCCCCGTCTTCCACGACGACCAGCACGGCACCGCGGTGGTGGCCCTGGCGGCGCTCCAGAACGCCCTGCGGCTCACCGGGCGCAACCCCGAGTCGACCCGCGTGGTCATCTCGGGTGCCGGCGCCGCCGGCGTCGCGGTCGCGCGGATCCTGCTCGAGGCCGGCATCAAGGACCTCGCGGTCACCGATCGCAAGGGCGTGCTCAACTCCGCCCGCGGCGACCTCACGCCCGTCAAGCGCGCCCTCGCCGTCGATACCGCCGACCACTTCGGGCGCTCGGGAAGCCTCGCCGACGTGCTCGTCGGCGCCGACGTCTACATCGGTGTCTCCGGCGGCACCGTCCCCGAGGAGCACGTCGCCACGATGGCACCGGACTCGATCATCTTCGGGCTCGCGAACCCGACCCCCGAGGTGCACCCGGACGTCGCCCACCGGCACGCCCGTGTGGTCGCCACCGGCCGGTCGGACTTCCCGAACCAGATCAACAACGTGCTCGCCTTCCCCGGCATCTTCCGCGGCGCCTTCGACGTCCACGCGACCGCGATCACCGAGGGCATGAAGCTCGCGGCGGCCAACGCGCTCTCGGACCTGGTCGGGGACGCCCTGGCCGAGGACATGATCATCCCGTCGCCGTTCGATCCGCGGGTGGGTCCGGCCGTGTCCGCCGCCGTCGCCGAGGCAGCACGTCGGGACGGCGTCGCACGCCGCTAGGGTCGACCCATGTTCGCCGTCTACGCCGACAAGTTCTCCTCCGACGACCCGCTGTCCGGCCTGGTGGTCGGGGAGCGGCCGGACCCGGTGGCCCCCGAGGGCTGGACCACGGTCACCGTCAGGGCCGCGTCGCTCAACCACCACGACCTCTGGTCGCTGCGCGGCGTGGGCCTGCGCGAGGAGGCCCTCCCGATGATCCTCGGCTGCGACGCGGCCGGGCTCGACGAGGACGGCAACGAGGTGCTCGTGCACGCCGTCGTCAGCGACCCCGACTGGGCCGGCGACGAGACCTTCGACCCCAAGCGCTCGCTGCTCTCGGAGCGACACCAGGGGACGTTCGCGGACCGCGTGGTCGTGCCGCGCCGCAACGTCGTGGCCAAGCCGGCGTCCCTCTCGTTCGAGGAGGCCGCGTGCCTGCCGACGGCGTGGTTGACGGCCTACCGGATGCTGTTCACCCAGGGCGGCCTCAAGGCCGGTGACACCGTGCTGGTGCAGGGCGCGGGCGGCGGGGTGGCGACCGCCCTGATCACGCTGGCCCGGGCCGGCGGCCTGCGGGTCCTGGCGACCAGCCGGGACGAGGCCAAGCGCGCCCGTGCCCTCGAGATCGGCGCCCACGAGGTCTTCGAGTCCGGTGCCCGCCTGCCCGACAAGGTCGACGCCGTGATGGAGACCGTCGGCCGGGCGACCTGGTCGCACTCGGTCCGGGCCCTGCGACCGGGTGGCGCCATCGTCGTCTCCGGCACGACCTCGGGACCGAAGCTCGACGACGCCGAGCTGACCCGGATCTTCTTCCTCCAGCTGCGCGTGATCGGCTCGACGATGGGCACGCGCGCCGAGCTGGCCTCGCTCGTGACCATGCTCGACGCGACCGGCACCCGGCCGCTGATCGACCGGACCATCCCGATGACCGACGCCCGCGACGGCTTCGCCGCGATGGCCGAGGGTGAGGTCTTCGGCAAGGTCGTCTTCACGCGATGACGACGACCCATCTCGTGACCGGCGCCGGCTCGGGGATCGGCGCCCTGCTCGCCGAGCGGCTGCTCGAGCGGGGTGACGCGGTCCTGCTGACCGCGCGCTCGAACGAGCGGGCCCACGAGCTGCGCGCCGACCTGCCCGGCGCCGAGGTCCTGGTCGCGGACCTCGCCGACCCGCGCGCCGTGGAGGAGCTGGCCGATCGGCTCCCCGAGGCTCTCCACTCGGTGGTCCACGCAGCGGGTGTCGTCGACCTCGGGCCGGTGGCCGAGCTGTCCGCCGAGTCCTGGCAGGAGCAGCTGGCGGTGAACCTGGTCGCGCCCGCAGTCCTCACGCGCGTCGCTCTCCCGGCCCTGCGCGCGGGCCGCGGCACGGTGGTCTTCCTCAACTCCGGCGCCGGGCTGTCGGCCCACCCGGCGTGGTCGGCGTACGCCGCGTCCAAGCACGGGCTCAAGGCGCTCGCCGACGCGCTTCGCGGCGAGGAGGAGGGCGCCGGTGTCCGGGTGACCACCGTCTACCCCGGCCGGACCGCCACTCCCATGCAGCAGAAGGTGCACGCACAGGAGGGCAGGGAGTACGACGCCTCGGACTGGATCGAGCCGGCCACGGTCGTCGACGCCGTCCTGCTGGTCCTCGACCTGCCCCGCGACGCGACGATCAGCGACCTGACGATCCGGCCGACCCCGCAGCCCTAGGGCACGTCTCGCGTCAGGTGCGCGACTGCCAGTTGAGCGCACCGACCAGCACCATGCGCAGCTGGGCGCGGGCCGTCTCGATGATCGCCTTCTCGGCGTCGGGGCGCGGGGGAGCGTTCATGATCGACTCGGCGGTGGCCACCATCGCCATCACGATCAGGTTCGAGAGGATCCGCAGGTCCTCGGCCGACCAGGGAGCGGTGGCGGTCAGCCGTGCCAGGTCGGTGGCCAGCTCGCGCTCGCAGAGCTCGATCTCGTGGTGGATGGCGTCACGGACGGCGGGCGGCCCGGCCGCGCGCTCGCGGGCGATGAAGAGGAAGTGCGACCGCTGCTGGTGGACGTGGTCCACCAGGATCGTGATGGAGCGGTCGACGACGTCCGAGAACGCCGGGTCGCCCCGGCGGATGTCGCGCAGCATCGCGCGGAGCGACACGAACGACTCGTCGACCAGGGCCATGCCGAGCGCCTCGATCGAGTCGAAGTGGCGGTAGAAGGCGGTGGGGACGATCCCGACCTCCTTGGCCACCTGGCGCAGCGAGAGCGCCACCAGGCTGGTCTCGCCGGCCAGGGCGAGAGCGGCGTCGAGGATCGCGCGGCGGGTCCGCTCCTTGCGTTCGCCGCGGCTCTCGGGGCGGCCCGCGAGGGGCCGCTGCATCGGCTGCGCCATGCCGGTGATGCTAAACCCCGGTGCACGACTGTGCACTTCACGCCGGTGGCGGGAGTGGCGTGGGCAGGGTCACGCGCCTCGTCCTTGACCGTACTCACGGTATGCCCACATAGTTTGAGTGAACGTATGTTCACTCAAATCTGACGGGAGGCACCATGAGCCTGACCGACACGATCCTCCGCTCCCGGGCCGTCGCGGCCCTCACCTCGCCGCACGGCGTGGACCGCTACCTCGAGCAGGTGCACCCGATGTGGGCAGCGCACGAGGTGCGCGCCCGCATCGTCGACGTGCACCGCGAGGTCGACGTCCCCGGTCACCCCGCGGTCGCCACGATCACGGTGCAGCCGACGTCGACCTGGCGCGGCCACCGCGCCGGGCAGCACGTCGCGCTGGGCATCGAGATCGACGGCGCGCGCCGCACCACGCGGGTCTTCTCGGTCTCCAGCCCCGAGTCGCGCCCCGGGGACCGGATCACGATCACCCTGCGCGCCAACCCCGCGGCCCCCGACGGCCAGGGCGTCTCCCGCCACCTCGTCGAGCGCGCCGAGCCGGGCACGATGGTCCACCTCTCGCAGGCCGAGGGAGACTTCGTGCTCCCGGACCGGGTCCCGGAGCACGTGTTGCTCATCTCGGGCGGATCGGGCATCACGCCGGTGATGTCGATGCTGCGCTCGCTGCAGCGTCGTACGCACCGTGGGCGGGTGACGTTCGTCCACTACTCCCGGAGTCCCGAGCACCAGATCTTCGCCGCCGAGCTCGACGACGTGCGCCGCTCGGGCCACGGCATCGACGTCCACCTGTTCCACCCCGAGCTGGGTGACCCGGCGCTCTCGGCGGCGCGGCTCGAGCGACTGGTGCCCGGCTACCGCGAGGTGCCCACCTGGGCCTGCGGGCCGGCGCCGCTGGTCGAGGCCGTGCGGGCAGGGTACGACGGCTCGGACGCGCTGCGCGTCGAGTACTTCCAGCCGCCCCGGACGACGGTCACCGGCGTGGGCGACGTGTCGTTCGCCCGGTCGGGTCTCGCGGCCGCCAACAGCGGCGCGCCGCTCCTGGAGCAGGCCGAGGCCCTGGGCCTGACCCCCGCCTCCGGCTGCCGGATGGGCATCTGTCTCTCCTGCGTGTCCCGCAAGACCGAGGGCACCGTCCGCAACGTCGTGACCGGTGAGGAGTCCTCACTGCCCGACGAGGACATCCGGATCTGTGTCTCCGCCCCCGTCGGCGACTGCGTCGTCGACCTCTGACTCCGAAAGGACCCACCATGACCGCCACCCTGAACGAGACCCCCGCCCCCGAGGCGCACCGCATCCCCGGCGACGTCCTGCTGAACCGGCTCACGCCCGAGCAGATCGAGGCGTTCGGCGCCGAGATGGACGCCATCCGCCGGCGCGTGATCGCCGAGCTCGGCGACGAGGACGCGACCTACATCCGCAAGGTCGTGAAGACCCAGCGGGCCTTCGAGGTGGCCGGCCGGGCCCTCTTCTACGTCCCGCCGGCCTGGCCGCTCGCCGTCGCCGCGCTGAGCGTCTCCAAGATCCTCGACAACATGGAGATCGGCCACAACGTCATGCACGGCCAGTACGACTGGATGGGCGACCCCGGCCTGAGCTCGCGGATGTACGAGTGGGACAACGTCTGCCCCAGCGAGCAGTGGAAGTACTCCCACAACTACATCCACCACACCTACACCAACATTCACGGCTTGGACCGCGACATCGGGTACGGCGTGCTGCGCATGGACGAGGACCAGGAGTGGCGCCCCTACTACCTGGGCAACCCGCTCTACGCCACGCTGCTGATGCTCGGCTTCGAGTGGGGCGTGGCGATGCACGACCTCGAGGTCGAGCGCATCTTCGCGGGCGAGAAGACCTGGGCGGACACCAGGCACCTGCACGCCGGGCTGATCCGCAAGATCCGCGACCAGGCGCTCAAGGACTACCTGCTGTTCCCGGCCCTGACCGGCCCGCTGTTCCCGCTCACCCTCGCGGGCAACGCGACGGCCAACCTGGTGCGCAACATCTGGGCCTTCAACATCATCTTCTGCGGCCACTTCCCGGCCGGCGTGTCCACGTTCTCCGAGGAGGAGTGCGAGGACGAGTCGCGCGGGCACTGGTACTACCGGCAGCTGCTCGGCTCCGCCAACATCACCGGGAGCAGGCTGTTCCACACGATGACCGGCAACCTGTCCCACCAGATCGAGCACCACCTGTTCCCGGACATCCCCGCCCGGCGCTACCCCGAGATCGCGGAGGACGTGCGCGAGATCTGCGAGCGCTACGGCATCGCCTACACGACCGGACCGCTCGGTCGACAGCTCGGGAGCGTGGCGCGCAAGATCTGCCGCCTGGCGCTGCCCGACCGGCTCACCGGCCGGCGTGGGTCCCGACAGCCGGACCCGGTTGTCGAGCCGGCCAGGGCGGCGTGAGGATCGCTCCCATGAGGGACCACCTGAGCAAGGCCGAGATCCGCAAGGATGCGGTCCAGGACGCCGTGCAGGCGGCCGCCACCACGGTCGGTCAGCTGACGTCGATCGTCACCGGCGCGGTGCGCGACGCCGCCGGCGCCCTGGGCGGCTTCGCCACCGAGATCTTCGAGATCCGCGACGCCGCGCGGAGAGCGGCCGGCGACCAGGTACCCGACGCGGCCGCGAGCCCCGAGCTCGACTAGGAATCGAGGGCTCCGCCAAGGCAGCCGATTCGGGCGAATCGCCTCACTGGAGCTCGGTTGCCACTAGCGTCCGTGTGATCGACGTCATACGGCGCGATCGGTCGGGAGTTGCCATGCGCGCATCGATGACGAACACGAACGCAGGCCGCCGAAGGGTCGTTCGCGACTGGTGCCTTCGCGCATCGGTCATGAGTGTGCTCCTCGTGGGCCTGGCCGGCTGCGGCGCTCAGGCGGAGCGCGATCGGGGACACTCGGGCGCGGGGTCGAGGACGAGGTCCGAGTCGGGCCAGCCCGTGGTTACACATCGAACCGTCCGCCAGCGACAGCAGATCCCGTTCTCGTCCCGGATCCAGAACTCCGCAGCGCTGAAGCGGGGCGTACGCCAGGTGACCCAGAACGGTGCGGCGGGCGTCCGCCTGAAGGTCTTTCGAGTCACGCTGAAGAACGGCGCTGTCTCGAGTCGGAAGCTGATGAGGACTCTGGTCGTACGCCGGCCAATTTCTCGCATCACCATGCGCGGGACGCGCGTTGATCCACCACCCCCGGCGCCAGCCCCGGCACTGAGTGCGCGGTGCGACCCGAACTACTCGGGCGCGTGCGTCCCGGTTGCGAGTGACGTCGACTGTGGTGGCGGAAGCGGCAACGGTCCGGCTTACGTCTATTCCTCGGTGCGGATCGTCGGTTACGACGTGTACGACCTTGACGCTGACGGCGACGGCTACGGCTGCGACTGAGGAGTGAGTGGTCCAGACCTGTGGTTCGGGTCACGTGGGCGGGGGTACTGGCAGGTCCTCGGGAGCCCAGCCGTCTATCGAACCGAGGGATTCATGGACACCACCTTCGCTGCCCACTACGACCCCGGCACGAGCACGCTCGAGCTCTCGGGGACGTTCGACGAAGAGGCCTGGTCGCGTGTGCACGAGGAGGTCGACCGGGCATTCCGGCGTACGGCGTGCCGGCTGACCATCGACCTCACCCATGCGGCGGGGGTGCCCGCCAACTCCGTCGGTCACCTGGTCCACCTGTGCAACTGCTGCTACCCGGGCACGATCGTCCGGGTCGCCTCGCGGCGCCGGGAAGCAGCGGCCTGAGCGACCCGCACCGCCGGGATCAGCCGAACGACATCCGGAAGCCCGCCATCCGGAACGACGCCACCTGGCGTGCGCCCCGCAGCCAGGCGAGCGGCCCGTCGGCGTCGAACTCCCAGGTGCCGCGGCAGGGCAGCGTCCTCGAGGAGCCCCGCAGGGTCGCGGTGCGGGGCTCACCGCCGGTCTCCTCGATGCCGGGCTGCCGGGTGCCGCCCCTGAGGGGCAGCCGCGGGGCGCCCCTGGACACGTCGGTGAACCGGGCCCTGGCGATCGGGCGCCGCTCGAGGGTCGCCGACCACTCGGTGCGCGACAGCGGACCGGTGTGACTGGTGTCCAGCGTGAAGTCGCAGAGCCCCTTGGGGATCGCCCACAGCTCTCGGCCACCCTGCCGGGAGGCGGCGGAGTCGACCCAGATGTCCGAGATCTCGATACGGGCGCTGCGCGCCCTACTCGATCCAAGGATCGACACGCGGTGGGCGTGCTCGTCCGACCGAACGGGCCGGGCGACCAGCAGCTCGGAGTAGGTGAGCGGACTGCCGGGCTCGTAGCTCGCGAACGCGGCGCCGTGCACGCCGTCCGGGTGGCCGGGCACGTCCTTCACGCGGAACAGCGAGAGCCACAGCTGGCCGACCATGGTCCAGGGCGCCGGGGGGTACGCGGGGGGCGTCATGCGCCCATCGTGTCAGTCGTCGGGGTCGTCGAGCCGGGCCAGCCACGTGGCGAACCGCTCGACGGCCGTCTCGAACTCCGGGTGCGTGTCGGTGAACTCCTGAAGGCGTTCGGCGACCCACTCACACGTGACCTCCTCGTCGCCACGGCGTGTGACGAGCTCCTCGATCCCGCGATCGGTGAAGTACACGGTCAGCTGAAGGCCCGGTCGAGCAGGTTCTTCTGCTCGGCCGTGTGCCGCTTGACGGTGCCGACAGACGGCGACGACGACGCTTCACGGGTCACCGGCTCCACGGTGGCGTCGACGTCCGGCCACACGTTGAGCTGGTAGTGCGGCCACGGGCCCATGTTGCTCGGCTCGTCCTGCACCCAGCGCACGGCCTTGAGGTGCGGGTAGCGCGCGATCTCGTCTCTGATCTCGTCGACGGGGCGGGGGTAGAGCTGCTCGATCCGGGCGATCGCGAACCGCTCAGGGTTCTCGCGCTTGGCCCGGTCGACCATCAGGTCCCAGGTCACCCGGCCTGAGCACAGCAGCAGGGTGTCGACCTTGCTCTGGTCGGCGTGCCCGTCGCCGATGAAGGGGCGGAAAGTGCCCGAGGTGAAGTCGTCGGGCTGCGAGGCCGCCTCCTTGCGCTTCAGCATCGACTTCGGGGTGAAGACGATCAACGGCCGGTGCTCCTCGCCGAGCGAGTGCTGGCGCAGCAGGTGGAAGTACGACGCCGGGGTCGACGGCTGCGCGACCACGAACGCCTCGTCGGCGGCCATGGCCAGGAAGCGCTCGATCCGGGCCGAGGAGTGGTCCGGGCCCTGGCCCTCGTAGCCGTGGGGGAGCAGCAGGACCACGCCGGACTGCTGGCGCCACTTGGTCTCCCCGGAGGTGATGAACTCGTCGATGACCGTCTGGGCGCCGTTGACGAAGTCGCCGAACTGGGCCTCCCACAGCACCAGCGCGTCGGGCCGGGCCACGGAGTAGCCGTAATCGAAGCCGAGGGCGGCGTACTCGGAGAGCAGCGAGTCGTAGACGTAGAACTTCGCCTGGTCCTCGGTCAGCGAGGTCAGCGGCGTCCACTCGTCGGCGTTGACCCGGTCGATGATCGTCGCGAAACGGGACACGAAGGTGCCGCGGCGCGAGTCCTGGCCAGCCAGGCGTACGGGGACGCCTTCCATGATCAGCGAGCCAAAGGCCGCGATCTCGCCGAAGCCCCAGTCGATGCCGCCCTCTGTCACCATCTTGGATCGGCGCTCCATGAGCGGCGCCAGCTTCGGGTGCGGGGTGAAGCCCTCCGGAGGCGTGACGTAGGCGTCGGAGATCCGCTTGAGGACGT
>JAOPYB010000303.1 GCA_025964835.1 Nocardioides sp.
CGTGGCAGCTCAGCTGGGCTGCCTCGGCTCGATCCGGTTGCCCCCGGGATCGGTGACCCAGCCGAAGCGACCGGCCCCCTCGATGTCCTGGGTCTCCTCGGCCACGTCCGCACCCGTGCGCCGCAGCTGCGCGAGCATCGCGTCGAGGTCGCGAACCCGGAAGTTGAGCATGGTCTGCTGGCCGCGGGAGCCGAAGTAGTCCGTCGCGGCCTCGAAGGCGGCGAACACGGTCCCACCGGGCTCCTGGTGCCACAGCCCGTGCTCATCGGCGTCCAGGCCGAGGCAGTCGCGGTACCAGGCACCCAGGGCCTCCGGATCCGCTGCCCGCACGAAGTACCCGCCAATTCCCAGCACACGTCCCAGGTCGCCATCCTGCCCCGCCCGGCACCCCCGCGCCCACGTCCGGCGTTCAGCTGTCGACGAACGGCCTCGCAGCGGAGCCCCTAGGCTTGCGCGCATGACTGAGACGACCTCTGCCCGGGAAGCCATCGCGGCGCTCCAGGGGCACGAGGCGTGGGCGATCATCCGGCGCTCCACCCGGGCGGGCGACCGGGACACGGTCGGGCTGATCGGTGGCCGGCGCAGCGTGGTCGAGTCGATCCTCGACGTACCCCTCGAGGAGGGCGTGCCCGCGGACGGGCACATCGCGGACCGGCTGCTGGCGATCCCGTTCCGCCAGGTGCGGGAGCGCGGCTTCGAGGCGCACGACGACGGCACCCCGCTCGTCGTGGTCGACATCGAGTCCGAGCGCGAGTTCTCGGTCGCCGAGGTGGTCGACGCGATCGACGACACCGGCATCGAGTTCGCCGACCGCGGTGGCTTCGACAGCGAGGACGGCGACTACGCCCAGCTGGTGAAGGCGATCATCGACGACGAGATCGGCCAGGGGGAGGGCGCCAACCTGGTCGTCGGCCGGCACTACCGAGCCACCGTCGCGGACTGGGATGCGTCGAGGGCGCTCACCGTCTTCCGCCGGCTGCTCGAGCGCGAGCGCGGCGCCTACTGGACCTACGTCTTCTTCACCGGCGACCGCTACCTCATCGGCGCCAGCCCGGAGCGGCACGTCTCCATCCATGGCGGCGACGTCCGGATGAACCCGATCAGCGGCACCTTCCGCATCCCGGGCGAGGGTGACGCACGCGCCCAGCTCCTCGACTTCCTCCACGACGAGAAGGAGATCTACGAGCTCTTCATGGTCGTCGACGAGGAGCTCAAGATGATGTGCGACATCTGCAACGAGGGCGGCCAGGTGCTCGGCCCGTTCCTCAAGCCGATGAGCCGCCTCGTCCACACCGAGTACCTCCTCGCCGGGCGCACCAGCCGCGACCCCCGCGAGGTCCTGCGCGACACGATGTACGCCGCCACCGTCACCGGCAGCCCGGTCGAGAACGCGTGCCGGCTGATCAAGCAGTACGAGCACGAGGGCCGCGGCTACTACGGCGCCGCGCTCGCGATCCTGGGCCGTGACGCATCCGGGGGCCCGGTCGTCGACAGCCCGATCGTGATCCGCACCGCCGACGTCGACCTCGAGGGCCACCTCAAGGTCACCGCGGGCGCGACGCTGGTGCGCGACTCGGACCCGGCGTACGAGGTCGCGGAGACGCACGCGAAGGCCGGCGGCATCCTGAGCGCGTTCGGCCTGGTCGCGCCGGCGCCCGTGCCGAGCACCAACATCGCCGAGCTCGTCCTCGACGAGGACGTGCTGCTCGCGCTGAACGCCCGCAACCAGCGGCTCAGCCGCTTCTGGCTCACCGACCAGGGTGGCTCCCCGCCGGACCCGCGGCTCAGGGGCAGGAGCGCGGTCATCCTCGACGGCGAGGACGACTTCGTGAACATGCTGCGCCACGTCCTCGGCGTGCTCGGCATGACCAGCAGCGTCGTCCGCCACGAGGACTACGTCGAGGGTTCGCTCGACGGCTTCGACCTGGTGATCGTCGGCCCCGGCCCGGGCGACCCCCGCGACGGCGACGACCCGAAGATGGCCCGGCTGCGCTACGCGGTGGCGGCCCTGCTGGCCGACGGGCAGCCGTTCCTCGCGGTCTGCCTGGGTCACCAGGCGCTCTGTCACGAGCTCGGCATCGACCTCGCCTACAAGGACATCGTCTTCCAGGGCACCCAGTCGCCGGTGCAGATCGACGGGCGCACCGAGCGGGTCGGCTTCTACAACACGTTCGTCGGCCGGGTCGCGACCGGCGACGCGGCGCCCGGCGAGCTCCCGGCCGGTGTCTCGGTCGAGGCCGACGAGGCCACCGGCGACATCCACCTGCTGCGCGGGCCGCACTACGCCGGTATCCAGTTCCACGCCGAGTCGATCCTCACCGAGCACGGCTATGACCTTCTTCACGAAATCGTGACGGGCCTCCTGCTGGATGCGTCGCCACGGAGCAGCCCCGGGGGGTAGCGTTCTCCCCGTGGCCATGGGCCCGATGGAGACTGCCCCCCAGCTCCATCGGGCCCACCCGCATTTCCGGGGCCGGATCTGAGTAGGTTGAGCCGGTGGCCGCACCGGACGTGGTCGTCGTTGACCACCACGACTCCTACACGTGGAACCTCGTCCACCTCGTCGCGTCCGTCACCGGCAGTCTGCCCACCGTCGTCCAGCACGACGAGGTCGACGCCACCGACGTGCTCCGCCACTCCCACGTCGTCCTCTCGCCGGGACCGGGCCACCCCGACGTCCTCGCGGACTTCTCCGTCGGCCGCGAGGTGCTGCTCGCCGGCACCCGGCCCGTCCTCGGCGTCTGCCTGGGCATGCAGGGCCTCGTGACGGCGTACGGCGGCTCCGTGGCGCGGGTCCGTCCCGCGCACGGCGAGGTGGCGGTCGTCGAGCACGACGGCCGCGGCGTCTTCGCCCACCTGCCTCCGCTTTTCACGGCCGTCCGGTACCACTCCCTGGCCGCGGTCGAGCTCCCCGACGAGCTTGAGCTGTCGGCGACGGCGGACGGCGTCGTGATGGGCGTCCGGCACCGGACGCTCCCGCTGGAGGGGGTCCAGTTCCACCCGGAGTCGATCCTGTCCGAGCACGGCGTCGCCCTGGTCGCCAACTTCCTGGGCCGGGGATGACGCCCGTCGAGGTCGACCCGGCCGACTACTTCCGCGAGATCGCCGGCCGGCACGCGCGCTGCTTCTGGCTGGACGGCGGCGGTGCCCGGGAGTGGTCCGGTCGGCGCTCCCTCATCGGCTGGCTGGACGACGACGACGTCTCGCTGACGTACGACGCGGCACGCCGCGAGGTGCGCCGTCACCGGGGCGGCCGCTCCGAGGTCGTCGGCGACGACGTCTTCGCCGCGCTCGAGACCGAGCTCGCCTCCGGCGACGACGCCGACCAGTGGTTCGGCTACTTCGGCTACGCCAGTCGCCCCGACCTGCCCGCCCACCACGGCTCCGGGCTGCCCGACGCGATCTGGATGCGCTCGCGGAACGTCCGGTTCTTCACCCACCCCTCACCCCCACCGATTGGTCACGAACCGCAGCTTCCGGCCCCGGAAGTCCACGGTTGGGGACCAAACCCCGAGCCCCCGGCCCCCTACGCGGCGGGGTTCGGGCGGGTGCAGGAGGAGCTGCACGCGGGCAACTCCTACGAGGTGAACCTGACCTACCGGCTCGAGGTGGCCAGCGACCTCGACCCCGTGTCGGCGTACCTCCGGCTGCGCACGCTGAACCCCGCGCCGTACGCCGGCTTCCTCCAGCACGACCTCCCCGGCCACCGCGCCTGGCTGCTCAGCTCCAGCCCGGAGCGCTACGCGCTGGTCACGGCCGACCGGGTGCTGGAGACCAAGCCGATCAAGGGCACGACGCCCCGCGGGGAGACCGCGGCGGAGGACGCCGTCCTGCTGGAGCGGCTCGCGTCGGAGCCGAAGTTCCGCAGCGAGAACCTGATGATCGTGGACCTGCTCCGCAACGACCTGTCGATGGTCTGCGAGCCCGGGACCGTCGAGGTGCCGGTGCTGATGGACGTGGAGTCCTACGCCACCGTGCACCAGCTCGTCTCGACCGTGCGGGGCCGGCTCCGCGAGGACGTGTCGACGTTGGGCGCCCTGCACGCGCTCTTCCCGGCCGGCTCGATGACCGGGGCGCCGAAGCTGCGCACCATGCACATCATCGATGGCGTCGAGGACACACCGCGCGGGGCGTACGCCGGCGCGTTCGGCTGGATCGCCGCCGACGGTCGCGCCGACCTCGGCGTGGTGATCCGGAGCCTGATGACCACGGGCGACGGCCGCTACCTGCTCGGCACCGGCGGCGGGATCACCGTGCACTCCGACCTCGCCGAGGAGTACGCCGAGTCCCGCTGGAAGGCGGACCGGATGCTGCGGGTTTTCCTGTCCGAGTGACGCCCGCACGTAATACCGTGGCAACGTCTCATGACTACTGTCGACGACATGGAGCAACCGCACGTCATCGTGCTGTTCGGTGCGACGGGCGACCTGGCCCGCCGCAAGCTGCTCCCCGGGCTGCTGCGCCTCTTCGAGGCCGGGCTGCTCGAGGACTGCCGGATCGTCGGCACCTCGCTGGAGGACATCGACACCGAGACGTTCGCCAAGCTGGCCCGCAGCGCGATCGAGGAGTTCGGCCAGGGTCAGCTCACCGAGGCGGGGTGGACGGCGTTCGAGGGGCTGCTGAGCTACGTGCCGCAGTCCGCCGGCACCGGCGCCCTCGCGTCCGCGGTCCACGAGGCCGAGGAGTCCCTGGCCGCGTCCGGGCCGGGCACCGGGTCCGAGGTGCGCCGGCTGCACTACCTGAGCGTGCCGCCGAAGTCCGCCCTCGACGTCGTCCGCCAGCTCGACGACGCCGGCCTCGTCGAGCGGTCGCGGATCATCATGGAGAAGCCCTTCGGCACCGACCTGCCGAGCGCGAAGGACCTCAACCGTCGCCTCCACGAGGTCTTCGACGAGAGCCAGATCTTCCGCATCGACCACTTCCTCGGCAAGGAGGCGGCCCAGAACATCCTGGCGTTCCGCTTCGCCAACGGGCTCTTCGAGCCGATCTGGAACCGCAACTTCATCGACCACGTGCAGATCGACGTGCCCGAGACCCTCGGCCTCGAGGGCCGCACGAAGTTCTACGAGTCGACCGGCGCCTACCGCGACATGGTCGTGACGCACCTGATGCAGGTGCTGGCGTTCATGGCAATGGAGCCGCCCACCTCGCTCGCGCCCGGGCCGATCAGCGACGAGAAGAACAAGGTCTTCCGGTCGATGCGGCCGATCGAGCCGCACAACGTGGTGCGCGGCCAGTACGCCGGCTACCGCGGCAAGGAGGAGGTCGCCGACGACTCCGACACCGACACGTTCGTGGCTCTCAAGGTCGAGATCGACAACTGGCGCTGGGCCGGGGTGCCGTTCTTCCTGCGCACCGGCAAGATGATGGCGCAGGGCGCCCGGGTCATCTCGATCGCCTTCAAGGAGCCACCGCTCACGATGTTCCCGCACGGTTCGAACGCCGGCATGCAGGGGCCCGACCACCTCACCTTCGACCTGGCCGACCAGTCCCGGATGTCGCTGTCGTTCTACGGCAAGCGCCCGGGCCCGGGCATGAAGCTCGAGAAGCTCTCCATGCAGTTCGCCACCCACGACACCCTCACGTCGGGCTCGGTCCTGGAGGCCTACGAGCGGCTGATCCACGACGCGATGCGCGGCGACCACACGCTCTTCACGACCGCCGAGGGCATCGAGACGCTGTGGGACCTGTCGCGCCCGCTGCTCGCCGACCCGCCGCCGGTGCGCAGCTATGCACCCGGCAGCTGGGGACCCAACGCGATCCACCAGCTGATCGCGCCGCACGCGTGGCGGCTGCCGTTCGAACGGTCCTGGCGCGACCCGAACGCTACGGCGCAGTAGTCGGCCCAGAAGTCGGCGCGGTAGCGGGGGCGTGGCGCGACAGCGTCGTCATCACGTCGGTCGCGGCGGCGACCAGGGCCGCGCGGTCGTACGGCGCCAGCTGGATCGCGTTGACGGTCTCGATCAGGCCACCGGTCTTCACGAAGCCGGTGACCAGCACCACCTTGCGGCGGGCGTTGACCACGAGCCGCGCGTTGTCGGCGCCCGCGATGTCGACGTCGCTCACCCGGCCGTCGATCTGGCCCATCCCGGCCCACGCCTTCTCGAAGCCGCCGTCGTACCAGGCGTAGGTCACGTTCAGCGTCGGGCCGTCCTTCGCCGCCGGCAGGAACGCGCAGCGCGGGGTGTCGACGGTGCCGGTCTCCTTCGTGACGCCGGCACCGAGGGCCCGGGCGACCGGCGCCGCGGTCAGGTCCGTGCAGGGGTTCCAGACCGGGTCCGCCGCGGTGGGAGCGGTCGAGGCAGGTGTCGAGGCAGGAGTCGTGGACGGCGCCGGGTCGGTGCCGGAGCAGGCGGCGAGGGGCAGCAGCAGCGCCAGCGCGGCGACGTACGCCCTCATGCGGTCGGGAAGCGGAGCGTGAGCCGGGCGCCGCCCTCGGGGGAGTCGCCGGCCTCGGCGGTGCCGGCGTGCCGTTCGGCGACCTGGCGGGCGATCGAGAGGCCGAGGCCGGATCCGGGCATCGAGCGGGACTCCTGGGATCGGTAGAAGCGGTCGAAGACGTGGGGCAGGTCGTCGTCGGCGATGCCCGGACCCTGGTCGTCGACGGTGACGACGCCGTCGGCGAGCCGGACGGTGACGGTGCCGTGGGCGGGGCTCCACTTGGCGGCGTTGTCGAGCAGGTTCGTGACCGCCCGCTCGAGTGCCGCGGGCTCACCCACGACCAGCCAGGGCTCGGTCCGGACGTCGAACGTCAGGCCGGGGGCGCGCCGCCGCA
>JAOPYB010000325.1 GCA_025964835.1 Nocardioides sp.
CGATGTCCTCGATGTCGTCGCGGTTGCGGGTGGTCACGGCGAGCAGGTCGCTCATCGTCGCGACCTCCTCGACCTGCTCCTTGATGAACCACTGCATGAACTGCTCGGAGGCGAAGTCGTCCTCGTCACGCGCGATGCGCAGCAGGCCGTTGATCTCGCCGGTGACCCGCTTCTCCTGCTCCAGCGCGAGGGCGACCGGGGCGACGACGTCCGCGAAGGTGTTCACCGGCGCCTCGACGGCCGGGATGACGACCTCGCTGTCGGTGTCGAGGAGGTACTGGATCATCATCGACGCGTGGGCGCGCTCCTCGAGGGCCTGGCCGTAGAAGAAGGCCGCCATCTGGGGCATCGTCAGCGCGTCGTAGTAGACGGCGCACGCGAGGTACTGGTTGTGGGCGGCCAGCTCGTTCCCGATCTGGACGTTCAGCTGGTCGGTGAATCGGGTTGCGGCCACGGGGGGCTCCTCGGGTCGACGGTCGATCGTGAGTCAGGCGGCCTTCGCGAGCTTCTTCTTGGTGACCTTCTTGCCGTCGACCCGGACGAGCTTGCGCTTCTTGACCGTATACCCGGACGGCAGGGTGCCTTCCTTCAGCATCCGCAGCGGGCACCGGCCACACCTGGAGCTGGAGACACAGCACTCCGTCTTCGGCAGCTTGCGCACCGAGGACTTCGCGGCCTTCGTCTTGGGCATGAGACAGCCTAACACTGTGCAGGGTTGCCTAACCTAAGCGTGAGACGCATCCCACGCGACGGCCCGCCCGCACCCAGCGAGCTCATCGCCCGACCGTGGCCGCCCCGTGCGACGCGCCTCGACCGCCATTCCGGGTGGCACTATTCACTCTGTGTATAGTGCCACCATGAGCGCCGCACTCCCTCTCCTCGCCCTGCTCGAGCAGGAACCCGCCCACGGCTACACCCTCAAGCAGCGCTACGACGATCGCTTCGCGCGAACCCGACCGCTCGCCTTCGGACAGGTGTACGCCGCCTTGTCACGTTTCGAGAAGCGCGGGTGGGCCGAGGTCACCGAGGTCGAGGTCGTCGACGGGCCCGAGCGCAGGCGGTACCGGATCACCCCCGACGGTGTCGAGACCGTCTCCGCGTGGGTCTACGCCCCTCAACAGCCGACGGAGTTCGCCATGAGCAACCTCTACGCCCGGGTGAGCGTCGCCCTCTCGTCGGGGCGCTCGGCGATCGACGTCCTGGACCGTCAGCGGGTCCAGCACCTCGGCCGGATGCGCGAGCTCACCGGACTGCGCAAGGACGCGGATCCGACCGAGCTGCTGGCGATCACCTACGAGCTGGCCCATCTCGACGCCGACCTGCGCTGGATCGAGGAAGCCGGCAACCGACTGGAGGAGCTGGCATGACGCCCGAACCCGCTGTCCTGGCGACTCGCGGCCTCACCGTCCGCTACGGCGACACGGTCGCGGTCGATGCTGTCGACCTGACCTTCCTGCCCGGCTCCCGCACTGCCGTGATGGGACCCTCCGGATCAGGGAAGTCCAGCCTCCTGCACGCCTTGGGCGGCGTGGTGCGGCCCGACGGCGGCGAGGTCTGGTTCGAGAACGAGCGCCTCGACCGGCTCTCCGAGGCCCAGCGCAGCCGTCGTCGCCTTGCCCGGATGGGCATGGTCTTCCAGTTCGGTGACCTGGTGCCCGAGCTGACGCTCGTGGAGAACGTCATGCTGCCGCTGCAGGTGCTCGGCGAGCGCGCTCGGCCCGCACGGTCCCGCGCGCTCGAGATGCTGGACGCCCTGGGGGTCGCCGAGGTGGCGCACCGCCGCACCGGCGCCGTGTCCGGGGGGCAGGCCCAGCGGGCAGCGATCGCCCGGGCACTGGTGCACCGACCCGCGGTGGTGCTCGCCGACGAGCCCACGGGGTCGCTGGACAGCCTCACGGCCGAGCAGGTGCTCGACACCATGGTGGCGATCACGACCGCATCGGGGGCGGCGCTCGTCGTCGTGACGCACGAGCACGTGGTCGCCTCGCACCTCGACGATCTCGTGGTCCTGCGGGACGGTCGGATCGCAGTGGGGGCCCCGGCATGACCTCGCTCCGGCTGGGTCTGCGGCTCGCCGTCACCCCCGCCGCGCGGGTGCGGACCGCACTGCTCGCCCTCGCCGCTGCGCTCGGCTCGTCGATCCTGCTCGTCACTCTGGCGGCCGGCCACCACCAGCTCGCGACGGCCACGTCGTACCAGGCCGAGATGCCGCGACTGGTCCTGGTCGTCGTCTCGGCGATCGGCCTGCCCTGCACCGTGCTGGTGGCAACCGTCGCCCGGCTCGCCGCCTCGGTCCGCGATCGCCGCCTGGCCAACCTCAGGCTGATCGGACTGACGCCCAACCAGACCCGCCTGGTCGGCACCGGCGAGGCCGGAGGCGCGGCCCTCACGGGAGTCGTCCTGGGCTGGATCGGCTTCTGGCTGGTCCGCCCGTTGCTGCTGGGCCACGCGCCGGCCGGGGCCGCGTGGGGCGAATTCTTCGCTCCGAGCATCGCCGGCCAGGTCCTCGTGGTCATCGGGATCCCGACGGTCGCGATCATCGCGAGTGTGCTCCCGACCCGGGCGCAGGTGGGCGACGCGCTCGCCGTGAGCCGGCGCGCCGACCGCCGGCCGCCCGGCTGGTGGCGGCTCCTCCCCCTGGCCGCGGGCGTGGCAACGTGCTTCACCATCGTTGCCAGGGGTGCCGCGGACGACTCGGACATCTCCGGCCTGCGAGTCGCCTGCCTGTTCGCCGGAGTGGGCCTGACGGCCGTCGGGATGCTCGTCGTGATGCCGGTCCTGGTGAGGTTGCTGACCCGCCTCGTCACCAACCGCGCCCTGGGGCCGGCGCAGCGGATCGCCGTACGACGCCTCGAGGCCCAGCCGGCCGGGGTGGCCCGCATCATCGCCGCCCTGCTGATCGGGCTGTTCCTCGCGACGGGTGCGCGCTTCGTCCTCGTCGCTTTCCAGAGCACGCCGCAGTACGTCACCCAGGCACGTGACCTCGAGCGTGGTCAGCGCGTCACGGTGCTCGCCCAGCAGGACGAAGCCCCCGAGGTGGCGACCCGGGTCGCGGGGATCGACGGCGTCCGCGACGTCGTGGACCTGCCGACGCTGGGCGTCTCCCACACGGGCGTGAGCGCCATCGTGGCGACATGCGCCGAGCTAGCCCTGCTCGACTCCGGTCTCCAGGGGTGTCGCGACGGCGAGGCCATGTGGTTGGGCGACGACCAGTCCGACTTCCTGACCGAGTACTCGCCCGGGGCGGTGCGCCACGGCATGGTCACGTGGTCGACCAGCAGCGACGATGAATCGGCCTCCGGGGCTCCGGTCGTCCGCCTTCCGCTCGACCTCGCGACCATGTCACCCGGTGACGGCCAGCAGGCGTCGTCCGAGGCACTCGCACCCCTCTACGCCACCGTCATCATCCCGCCGGCCCTGGCGGGCCAGCTGCCCGCGCACACCCAGCACACCCTGCTGGTCACCGGAGGACCTGGCCGTGACCTCGGACCACGCCTTGCCCAGGCCGGCTTCCAGGTGGACTCCTATGCCGGCGGGTACGAGGACTACGACTTCGTTGCGACCATGCGGTCGGTGATCTGGATGGTGGCGGGCATCGTCCTCGGCGTCGGCCTCCTGGCGCTCACCGTCTCCGCGATCGACCGGGCCGTCCAGCGCCGCAAGGAGGTCGTGGCCCTCCAGCTCGTCGGCCTCGGGCGCGGCGTGATCCGCCGCGCGCAGGCGCTCGAGACTGCGGTTCCCGTCGTCGCGGGGGCAGTCCTCGCGGTCGCTCTCGGTGCGCTGGCAGGGGCGACGTACCTGACCCTCGACGAGTCCGTCGCGGTCCCGTGGGAGCAGACCGTCGTGCTGGCCGCGGTCGCGGTTCTCGGCGGCCTGGTCGTGACAGCTGTCAGCGTGCTGGCGTGCGCTCCTCGACTGCGGCCTGAGGAGATCCGCGCCGAGTAGCCCTCAACCGAGGTCGTTGGCGGCACGGATGACGTCGACGATGCCGCCCATGATCTCGGTCAGGCCGAAGTCCTTGGGGGTGTAGACGGCCGCCACGCCCTGCTCCTTGAGCCGGCGACCGTCGGACTCCGGGATGATCCCGCCGACGATGACCGGGACGTCGCCCAGGCCGGCCGCGCGCAGCCCCTCGAGGACGTCCGGGACGAGCTCCATGTGCGAGCCGGAGAGGATCGACAGCCCGACGCAGTGCACGTCCTCGGCCACGGCGGCCGAGACGATCTGCTCGGGCGTCAGCCGGATGCCCTGGTAGATGACCTCGAAGCCGGCGTCCCGGGCCCGTACGGCGACCTGCTCGGCACCGTTCGAGTGCCCGTCGAGACCCGGCTTGCCGACCAGCAGGCGCAGGCGCCCGCCCAGCTCCTCGCCGGTCGCGCGGACCCGCTCACGCACGCCCGCGAGCTCGGCACCCGCCTCCGCGACGCCCACGGCCCCGCTCACGCCGGTGGGCGCCCGGAACTCGCCGAACACCTCGCGCAGGGCTGCGGCCCACTCCCCCGTGGTCGCACCGGCACGCGCCGCGGCGAGCGTGGCGGCCATCAGGTTGGTGTCGGTCTTGGCGTCCGCGGCCAGCTTCGCCAGGGCCTCGGCCACCTCCGCCTCGTCGCGCTGCGCCTTCCACTCCTCGACCGAGGCGAGCGCGGACCGCTCGGCCTCCGGGTCGGCGGCCATGATGGCTCCGTCGAGGTCTGCCGTCAGGGGGGACGGCTCGGTGGTCTCGTAGATGTTGACGCCGACAATCTTCTCCTCGCCGGACTCGATCCGGCCACGGCGGGCTGCGTGGGCGGAGACGAGCTCCTGCTTCATGTAGCCCGACTCCACGGCCGCGATCGCGCCGCCCAGCGCCTGCACCCGGTCGATCTCGGCGCGGGCGCTGTCGACCAGCTCGGCGACCTTGGCCTCGATGACCTTGGAGCCGTCGAAGATGTCGTCGTACTCGAGCAGGTCGGACTCGAAGGCCAGCACCTGCTGCAGGCGCAGCGACCACTGCTGGTCCCACGGGCGCGGCAGGCCGAGGGCCTCGTTCCACGCCGGCAGCTGTACGGCGCGCGCGCGAGCGTTCTTGGACAGCGTCACGCCCAGCATCTCCAGCACGATGCGCTGCACGTTGTTCTCCGGCTGCGCCTCGGTCAGCCCGAGGGAGTTCACCTGCACGCCGTAGCGGAAGCGGCGCATCTTGGGGTCCGCGACGCCGTAGCGGTCGCGGGTGATCTCGTCCCACAGCTGCACGAAGGCCCGCATC
>JAOPYB010000387.1 GCA_025964835.1 Nocardioides sp.
CGCTGCGGGTGAGCATCTGGGCCATCTGCATCCGGGCCCGGCGGGCCTCGGGCGTCTCGAACTCGGTCTCCTGCGGCGGGTACACCGCGTCGATCGCGGCGACGATCTCGTTGACGGTGTGCCGGACGAGCAGGACCGGGCGGTCGATGCGCTCGGCGACGACGTGCTCGGTGATCGTGTCGTCCGCGTCCGCGGCGGCCACCAGGACGGTGCCGTCGGCGACGGCGTACGGCATCACGCGGAAGGTGCGGCAGATCCCCTCGGGGACGAGCCTGCGCAGCTCGTCGTCGACGCCGTCGTTGAGCCGGGTGGCGCGACGAAGGGCAGCGTTGGTCGAGGTCGAGGTCGAGGTCATTGGGTGCCCGCCCCGAACCCGTGGGCCTGCGTGGGCGCATCGTCGGGTCCGGTGGCCTGGGCCGACCGTCCCGCGCGGGACCGCATGACGGTGTAGGCGAGGTAGGCGAGGAGCAGGGCCACGAGCGGTGCGACGAGGAACGTCACGAAGACCGCGACGAAAATCGCCAAAGTGGCGATCAGGCCCAGTGTTGCTGCGCCGACCGACTTGCTCGCCGGTCGCGACGGAGTCGCTGGAACCGACATGGTGCACCCCCCAGTGCTCGGTGCTCATGATGTGACGCACCCGAGTTATGTCTCAGGCAATGTAGTCCCGGCCGAGAGGGGGCCATTCGAAGTTGCGCAAACCTTGAGGGTAAAAAGAGGTTGTCCGGACCAGACCGGCGCGGAGCCTGGGAGGGGGACGCGCGGCCTACTGCGGCAGTGGCTTGCGCTGCAGCCAGGCCCGCGCCACGGCGCCGTACGGCGTGGGGGTCCCGGTCTCGTCGGTCACCAGCGACATCGGGTCGTGGGGATGGTCGGCCCACACCCAGAACAGGGCGCCCATGTTGTGCGCGTCCGCCCACGCGAGGTAGTCCTGGACGTAGCCCTTGGCCGGGTGGTCCGACCCCAGCTCGGAGGTCAGCACCGGCACGTTGTCGGCGATCTGGCCGAGCACGGAGTCCCAGCAGTCGCGGGCGTTGCACGCCTTGAAGTCGTAGCTGTGGAACGCCGCGATGAGCTGGTCGTCGTCCGGGGCGAACTCCAGCCAGTGGCTGAGGTCGTTGGCGTAGTCGAGGCCGCCGAGCAGGATCGGCTGCTCCGCGCCGGTGTCGCGGATCGCCTTGACCACCGAGTCCATGCCCTGGACCCGGTAGGTGACCCGGCCGGCGCTGAGCATCTGGTCGTCCTCGACCGGTGCCTCACAGCCGCCGTCGCGCCAGCACTTCCAGGTCAGGTCGAGCAGCAGGTGGTCGCCCCGGGAGTTGTAGCGGGAGTAGGGCTCGTTGAACGCGTCGAACATCACCGACGGGTTGTCGCGGTAGTCGGTCGCGACCGAGCGCCAGAAGGCCAGCGACTCGGAGTCCGGCATCGCGACGTTGCCGAACTCGGGCTCCCCGATCCGCTTGCGGCTGTGCAGGTCGAGCACCACCACGAGCCCGGCCCGGTTCAGCGCGGCCACGAAGTCGTGGACGCTGTCGCGGTAGACCTTGACGGTCCGCTCCTGGAACTCGTCGCTCACGGGGGCGCCGCGCGTGCCGAGCCAGCAGTCCTGGTTCAGGGGCAGCCGCACCGTGTTGGCACCCCAGGAGGCGATCGCCTCGGCCTCGTAGGTCTCGGGGTCGCGGGCGACGACGGTGTCGAGCGCGGAGATGCCCCACCCCTGGGCGCAGGCGTACTCGAAGCTGCTCCAGTTGACGCCGCGCGGGACGAAGTCGCGGCCGCTGCGGGCGTCGACGATGTGGTTGGCCTCGACGACGGGCTGCGGGGCGTCGCTGTCGGCCGCGCCCGCGTTCCCGATCGGGCCACGCAGCTGCACGGCGACGGCCGCCCCGGCGACGAGCACCAGTGCGACCGCAAGCAGGATCCAGCGCACCCAGCGCATGAGGCCCCCCCATTCTCCCTCGTCACGAAGCGTACGGTCCCGACCCGGTGCTCGGCAGCCGCTCCAGGAAGTTCGGCACCGACCGTTATCTTGGCGACGAGCGGGGACCGGCCCCGACCACGAGGAGATCCGATGAGCGAGACCGTCTTCACCTATGCCGCGCCGGCCCTCAAGTTCGGCCCCGGGTCTTCCGCGGAGGTCGGCCACGACCTGCTCTCGTACGGCGCCCGCCGGGTGCTCCTCGTGACCGATCCCGGTGTCGCGGCGACCGGCCACCCGGCGCGGATCGCCGAGCAGGTGGCGGCCCGCGGCGTCCACGTGACGACGTACGACCGGGTGCACGTGGAGCCCACCGACGACTCGATGCGCGACGCGATCGACTTCGCCCGCGACGCCGGCCCGTTCGACGCGATCCTGGCCGTGGGCGGCGGGTCCGCGATCGACACCGCGAAGGCGGTCAACCTGCTCACCACCAACCCGGGCGAGCTGATGGACTACATCAACGCGCCGGTCGGCAAGGCCGAGGCGCCGACCGAGCGGCTGCTGCCGCTGGTCGCGATCCCCACCACGACCGGCACGGGCAGCGAGAGCACCACCATCTGCGTCCTCGACGTGCTGTCGCTGAAGGTGAAGACCGGTATCAGCCACCCGATGCTGCGCCCGACGCTGGCCGTCGTGGACCCGTTGCTCACCGCGTCCCAGCCGACCCTGGTCACGGCGGCCTCCGGAATGGACATCCTGTGCCACGCGCTGGAGAGCTACACCGCCCGCTGGTACGCCGACTTCGACGCCAAGCAGCCCGAGCAGCGGGTCCCCTACTGCGGCGCGAACCCGATCGCGGACATGTGGTCGGAGAAGGCCATGTCGCTGCTGGCGGGAGCCTTCCGGGACGCCGTGCGCGACGGCTCGGACACCGTCGCCCGCGAGCAGATGGCCATGGCCGCCACCTTCGCCGGCCTCGGCTTCGGCAACGCGGGAGTGCACATCCCGCACGCCAACGCCTACCCGATCGCCGGACGTGTCCGGGACTTCCGGCCGGAGGGCTACCCCGCCGACGAGGCGATCGTCCCGCACGGCATGGCCGTGTCGCTGACCGCGCCCGAGGCGTTCCGCTTCACCTTCGAGGCCGCCCCCGAGCGGCACCTGCGCGCCGCCCGGCTGCTCGACCCGGGCGCCTCGGGTGAGGGGCCCGACGTGCTGCCCGGGGTGCTGAGCACGTTGATGCGCGACATCGGCATCCCGAACGGGCTGGCCGAGGTGGGCTACGGGGACGCGGACGTCGACGACCTGGTGGCCGGCTCGCTGCAGCAGCAGCGGCTGCTTGCCACCTCCCCGCGACCTGTCCGCGAGGAGGACCTCGCGTCGGTGTTCCGCGGCTCGATGGAACACTGGTGACGTGTCGTCCTCCCACCCCGATCTGGTCGCCGAGCTGCGCCGGAGGGGCGTCGCCGACGTCGACGACTCGACCCTGACCCGGGCGCTGTACTCCTCGGACGCCTCGCTCTACCGCGTCGTCCCCGAGGTCGTCGTGCGGCCCCGGGAGGCCGACGAGCTGTTGGCGGTCCTCGACGTGTCCCGGTCGCTGGGGGTGCCGCTGACGATGCGCGGTGCCGGCACCTCGATCGCCGGCAACGCGGTCGGGGAGGGGATCGTCGTCGACACCGTCCGGCACCTGAACAGGGTGCTGTCGGTCGACCCCGGGACCCGCACGGCCGTGGTCCAGCCCGGCGTCGTCCACGCGGCGCTCCAGCGCGCGGCGGGGCCACACGGCCTGCGTTTCGGCCCCGACCCCTCCACGCACACCCGCTGCACCGTCGGCGGGATGATCGGCAACAACGCCTGCGGCTCCCGTGCGCTCGGCTACGGCCGCACGGTCGACAACGTGGCCGCGCTGCGTGTCGCCTTCGGCACCGGCGAGGTGGCCGACCTGGGACCCGGCTCGGCACCCGGAGCGGCCGGCCAGGCGCTGGCCGCGCTCGCGGATGAGCACCTCGGCCACGTCCGGACCACGTTCGGCCGCTTCGGGCGCCAGGTCAGCGGCTACTCGATGGAGCACCTCCTGCCCGAGCAGGGCCGCCGTCTCGACCGGTTCCTGGTCGGCTCGGAGGGCACCCTCGGGCTGGTCCTCGAGGCGACCGTCGACCTGGTCCGCGACGAGCCGGTCCGCCGGCTCGTGGTGCTCGGCTACCCGTCGATGGTCGACGCCGCCGACGCGGTGCCGGGCCTGCTCGCAGCCGGCGGCGGGCAGCTGATCGCCTGCGAGGGCCTCGACTCCCGCATCGTGGACCTCGTCCGCGCCCGCGGCAGCGCCGTGCCCGACCTGCCGCGCGGTGCCGGCTGGCTGTTCGTCGAGGTGGCCGGTGAGGACGCCGACGCGCTCGCCGCCCGCGTCGTGGCGGCGGGCAGCGCCCTCGAGCACCGCGTCGTCTCCGATCCGGCGGAGGCCGCGGCGCTCTGGCGGATCCGGGAGGACGGTGCCGGTCTCGCGGCCCGCAGCCTGAGGACACCGGCCTACTCCGGCTGGGAGGACGCCGCCGTCCCGCCCGAGCACCTCGGTGCCTGGCTGCGCGACTTCGACGAGCTGCTGCGCGAGCACCGGCTGGACGGCGTGCCCTACGGCCACTTCGGCGACGGCTGCGTGCACGTGCGCATCGACTTCCCCTTCCACCCCGGCGATGAGGCGGCCGGGAAGCGGGTCTTCCGCGACTTCCTGACCGCCTGCGCGCTCAAGCTGCGCGACTACGACGGGTCGCTCTCCGGCGAGCACGGCGACGGCCGGGCCCGGTCCGAGCTGCTGCCCCTGATGTACGACGAGGAGTCGCTCGGGCTCTTCGCCGCGGCCAAGGCGATCTGCGACCCCGCGAACCTGCTGAACCCCGGCAACATCGTCGACCCGGTGCCGTTCGACGCGGACCTGCGCGCGCTGCGCCGCCGGCTGCCGATCACCCCCGCGCTCCGGCTCGTCCACGACGGCGGCTCGCTCGGCAACGCGGTGCACCGGTGCACCGGGGTCGGCAAGTGCGTGGCGCCGTCGACCACCGGCGTGATGTGCCCGTCGTACCTCGCCACCCGCGAGGAGAAGGACTCCACCCGTGGGCGCTCCCGGGTGCTCCAGGAGGCCCTCGACGGCACCCTCGTCGGCGGGCTCGCCGACCCGGCCGTCGGGGAGGCGCTCGACCTCTGCCTGTCCTGCAAGGGCTGCGCGTCCGACTGCCCCACCGGCGTCGACATGGCGACGTACAAGGCCGAGGCGCTGCACCAGAAGTACGCCGGCCTCAAGGGGCTGCGCCGCCCG
>JAOPYB010000399.1 GCA_025964835.1 Nocardioides sp.
TCCAGGCGAAGAGGGCGCCGTACGCCTGGATCATCGCCGCGGAGGGCTGGTGGATGTCGTAGTTGCCGATCGCGGACATCGCGAACGAGTAGTCGTTGTAGCCGAGCGTGTGCGCACCGACGACGGGGCGGTCGACGCCGCCGTAGCGGCCCTCCCAGATCCGGCCGAAGCGGTCGACGAGGTAGTTGTAGCCGATGTCGCTCCAGCCCTTGGACTGGGTGTGGTACGCGTAGATGCTGCGGATGATCGCCGGCACCTCGGCACGCGTGTAGTCGTTGGCGTTCACCGTGTGGTGGACGAAGCCGGCGTGCACCTCGAAGTAGTGCAGCGAGCTCTTGTCGCGCATCCGCTCGTCGGCGCCCCACTGCGCTCGCGAGTAGATGACCGGCTTGGGCGTGTACGTCGCGGCCTGGAGGGCGACCGGGTCCGTCGACTCGGCGTCGGTGCTGCCGGGCTGCGGCGTCTGGGGAGTCTGGGGGTCGGCCGGCGACGGGGTGGAGCCGTCCATGGCGTTGGTGTCGATGGCCGGCGACTCGACCGCGGTCCTGGTGGCGTGGCCGGGGTCGATGACCGCGAGCTTCATGTCGGCGGGGACGACGCCGTCCTTCGAGACCGAGCGGACCTGCACCTGGTCGACGTCACCGACCAGGAGCTCGTCGGTGCCGGGGCGCGCGTGCCGCGCCTCCTCGCTGTCCGGGTCCGGTCCGTGGTCGTCGTGGTAGCTCATCCTCATCCAGTCGGACCACACCCCGTCGTCGAGGGTGCGGACCTGGAAGCTGATGGCGTCCTCGGCCACCTGGAGGCCGTGCTGCCACGTGACCCCCACGGCGCCGTACCCCGTGACCGCCTGGGGCCGGCTGACCAGCTCGGTGCTGCCGGGCAGGGTGCCCGGCATCGTCCGGGCCTGGAGGGTCGGGAGCGCGGCCCGGGCGTCGGCCGGGCGGGTGCCGGCGGCGGGGGCCGTCAACGCGACCTCGTCGACGGTCGGGTCCACGACCTCGGTCGGCACGACGGACGTGCGGGCCGAGGCCCGGGTGTAGGCCGCGAGGTCGCCGGCGAGCGCGTCCTGGGGTGTCGCGCCGGGCGTCTCGCGCACCACGTCGAGGCTCACCACGCTGGCCGCCGGGGTCAGGGCAGCGACCACCACGCCCAGGGCCAGCATCTGCTGGCAGGCGGTGACGAAACGGGTCTTGCTGGGGGGCATGGCGGCAGCTCCAGTGCGGGGGAAGAATCACACGTTGCGCAACTTTCACATGCGTCACACCCGTACCGGAAGGGTTCGTGAGTAACTACAAACGTGTAATTTCCACTCGACACGCCGACACATTCGAGATTTGTCAAGAAGTTCGGCGAAGCGCCGGGGCGCTGCTTCACCATGTGATGAAGGTGAAGCCTCACTTCGCATGGTGAACTCACCGTGTGAAGCGACGCTTCGACCACTTCTCATGGTGAAGCAGCGGACGAGCTGGGAAGAACCGACTCTCACGCACGCGGCGTCAGATGTCGGACCCCTCCTCCTCGTCCTCGAGGTCCTGCTCGTCCGGCTCGTTCTCCGGGTTGTTGTCGTCGTACTTGAGGTACTTGATCCCCTCGTCGACGTCGCCGTCGAAGCCGACCCGTCCGCCCTCCAGAACGATCACGCGATCGCACATCCGACGGACCGAGCCCGCGGCGTGGCTGACGTAGAAGAGCGTCCGGCCGCTGTCGCGGATCTCCTGCATCTTCTCCAGGCACTTCTTCTTGAACGGCCGGTCGCCGACCGCGAGCACCTCGTCGGCGAGGAAGATGTCGGAGTCGACGTGCACGGCCACGGCGAAGCCCAGGCGCGCGAACATGCCGGACGAGTAGTTGCCGACCGGGGTCTCCAGGAATCGACCGATGTCGGCGAACTCGACGATGGCGTCGAACTTGCGCAGCGTCTCCTTCTCCGTCATCCCGAGGATCGCGGCGTTGAGGAAGACGTTCTCCCGACCGGTGAGCTGCGGGTGGAAGCCCGCGCCGGTCGCGATCAACCCGGCGATCCGGCCGCGCGTCAGGACACTGCCGGCATCGGGGCGCATGACGCCGTTGACGAGCTTGAGCAGCGTGCTCTTCCCGGAACCGTTGAGACCCATCAGCCCGATCGACTCACCCTGCTCGACGGTGAAGGACACGTCCTCCAGCGCCTTGAACGTGTTGGTCACGTCGTGGCCCTTCATCAGCGCTACCGCGACCTGCTTGGCGGTGCGGTGGTAACGAAGCGTGAAGTCCTTGTCGACGTGATCGACGACGATCGACGTGGTGGACGAGGTCATCAGAGGCGCTCCGGGATCTTGTTCTCGAGCCGGGAGAAGACCAGCTGGGCGATCACGAGCAGCACGAGGGACCCGCCGAGGGCGCCGAAGCCCCACGTGAACTGGTGGGACGGCATCCGGGCGGCGATCGTGGCACCCGGGTCGTCGGCCGCGCCGACCCAGAACGCCCGCTGGAAGAGCAGCACGGCGTCGGCGATGGGGTTGTAGAGGTAGTAGTCCGCGAACCGGCCGAAACGCTGCGGCACCAGGCTGTAGGGGTAGATCATCGGCACGCCGAAGCGGACGAAGTTGGTGAGCACGGTGACCGCGCTGGAGAAGTCACGGAAGAAGACGTTGGCGGCGCTGAAGAGCAGTGCCATCGCGGTGCCGAGGACCATGATGATGGCCATCGCCAGGGCGGCCGCCCCCATGCCCACCCCGTCGGGTCGCCACCCCGAGATCGTGGTGGCGATGAGCAGGATCACGATCTGCGGGCCGACGTGGAAGAGCGACACCATCA